>NZ_JAGSYF010000007.1 GCF_025685645.1 Edaphobacter bradus | reverse complement strand
CTGGCTTCCTGGGTGGCCTGAGATGCCTGCCGAGTTCGTGGATCTACTGCCGGAGTAGTGGGTGGTGGGGTATTTTTGTGGGACTTAGGCGACAGTCTGGAGGAGGGGTTCTGGCTCTCGGTCTGGGCTGCTGGGCTTGGTTATGGGATGGGGTTCTCTCTATAGTCTGGGTTCTCTTGCTCGTAGGGGTTGTTGGGACAGGAACTCTTCCCCGGCCCGCGCCTCCCCCTGCTGCTAATACCTGTTCATAAAGGACGATGGGAGGGCCTTTGGAGAAACCAGGCTACAATGCCACACTCTCCTCCCAAAGGAGAATCCGTGCCCATCCAACCACCTTGGACCAACCCCGCTTCACTGCGGCGTTGCCACGGCAAGCGCCGCTATCCCTCCATCACCCAGGCCGAGATCGCCGCCGAAAAGGCCTCCTACAGGACCGGAGAACTCATCCTCGCCTACCAGTGCTATGACTGCCTCAGGTTCCATATCGGTCACGCCGATCAGTCCCAGAAGAGACTACGCCGGATCGCCGATCCGCCTCCCATCCCTTCAGGTACTTGCCACTGTTGCCGCGGTCCCATCCCAAACGACCGACTCCAGGCCGCCAAGGATAGCAAAACTACCAACGTCTACTGCTCCGACAAATGCAGAAAGAAAGCTAAACGGATGAGAAACCAGCTCCGCAAACATCAACAACTACAGAAACTGCTGTAGTTCACGGATGGGATCGGTAGCTCGTGCCCCGGCTTCCTAAGAGGGTCTGAGATGCCTTGCCGAGTTCGTTGATCTACTGCCATAGGTGTGAGTGGTGGATGTATTGCGCTGGGACTTGAGCGACACCCTAGGGTGTTCTGACTCCCTGTCCGGGATGCTGAGCTTGGTTATGGGATGGGTTCTCTCTCTAGTCGGGTACTTTTGCTCGTAGGGGTTGGCGGGAAAGGAAATCTTCCTCGGCCCGCGCCTCGTCCTGGGGGTTCTAGCATTTTGAGGGAACAGATGGGCGTTTGTCGGGACTGATTGAAGCTCGCGGTACCTCCAGTTGCAGCAATTCAGGGGTTTGTCACTGACTCCAATCCGGGTTGCGCGGGGCGTCGCGTGCGATATATCGCACGCGGAATCTCAATGCGCCTTCTTTGAGACACGAGAGACGAGTTCGTCTAATCACGAAAGTTGGCATCAGTGCAGTTGGCGAAGATATGCGGCCAATGCTTCCAGATCATCCTGGCTCAGATCTACAGGCGTCATTCCGCCGCTGATCATCTTATTGTCTGGTGTACGAAGGAGCGCAATCAGTCGCGCGTCTGTAAATTTCTGGCCGGCGCCCGTCAGAGGACCTGCTGCCGCAGTGCCTATGCCTCCATCTCCGTGACAGGAGTTGCATGACCCAGCCTGAAAGAGAGCCTGCCCCTTCAACACCTTTGGATCAGCAGAAGCCAGCGCAGCCGATGCGCTTCCAGCGGCCGCTTCTGGCACGAAGGGCTGTTGCATGAATGCTCTCGCGTCCTCTTCCTGCTTGTGCATCTGCGCCGCCACTCCAGGATCTTTGTAGTAGTCATCCCGATAGCTGGCTACACCGAGGAGCGTGTAAGCAACCAGGAAGAGAGAGAATGCGCCCACTACGATTGGCCGGCGCCAGGGACGGCGCTCGAGTCGTCGATCCAGAAATGGCACGGCAGCAAAGATCAACGCGAGGACAGCAGGCAGGAGGATTCCGCCAATTAGAGACCAGCGGCCACTCAAATATTTGAGCCACTGAAACGCCGGCCGGTAATACCATTCCGGACGCGGCAGAAATGAAGTATTTGCCGGGTTTGCCGCTGGGCCCAAATCCATCGGGATCTTGATCGTAACGATGGCCAGTATCCCGATCAGCACAAGGGCAAAAAGGGCATCGATGATCACCTGGCGGGGATAGAACGGGACAGGTGGCAGTTTGGGGTATACCGGGTCTTCCTTAATCGGGCCTGCCGCGCCTGCTTTGCGAAAGAAAAAGACATGCGCTGCAAGGAAGCCAGTCAGCAAGGCGGGCAGAACGAATACATGCATCACGTAAAAGCGGGAGACTGTCAATGTCCCCATCTGGTCGCCGCCCCGTATCAGCTTCTGTAATGTCGGCCCAAGGAATGGGACTTCTGCAACAAGGTTCGTTCCCACCGCACTGGCAAAATATGACTTCTCGTCCCAGGGCAGGAGATATCCGGTGAAGGCCATGCCGAGCATCAGCGCGAGCAGGATGCAGCCGGAGAGCCACAGCAGTTCACGACGCCCTTTGTAGGACCCATAGAGGATGGTTTGCCCGATGTGCAACAGAAGCAGGATGATGATGCCGCTCGATCCATACGCATGAATGCTGCGGATAAACGATCCCGACGTGACCACCTTCACAATGTACGCGACAGTGGTATGTGCATGGTCTGCCGATGGCACGTAGTACAAGGCCAGGCAAACGCCAGTGATAATTTGGGAAACAAAAAGGAAGAGCAGCCCCGAGCCGAAGACATAGGCCCAACTGGCGCCGCCTGGAATCGGTTCGTCGAGCGTCTCATGCAGCAGAGCGTGGATGCCCGTGCGCGTGTCCAGCCAGTTATCAAACCGCGCTCCGACGTTGGAGTGGGCTGGCGGCTCAGGTGTGGCTTTATTCGTCATGGATTTCCTCCGCCTCAGGCCATTGGCTCTTTGTTGGGGATTAATTGACGAAAATACTGGTAGCGTACCTTCAACAATCCACCCTCAACCTTTGATTCAAGGGAATCCATAGAGCGAGGTGGTGGTCCTACAATGCGCTCTCCGGTTGCCGTGAACGATCCTGTATGACACGGGCAGATAAATTTTCCCTCAGCATCTATCCAGCGGATCGAGCAACCCAGATGCGGGCAGATGGGCGACAGTATCCGGAATTGCCCATCCTTTGGCGGCAGCACGTATACCGCCTTCTGGGATGAGGTGCTCTGCCAGGCATCGCGACGTTCCAGCGTAATGGTCTTTGCGATTGGCGCAGTAATTGAGGCGAATTCCTGCACCGGCCCCAGATCCGACCAAACAGTGTCCGAAGCGGCTTTGCGCAGTGGATAGGTCACGAAGCGTACAAGAGGAACGGCCAACAGCGCACTCACCGCCGCTGTACTCAATCCAAGCAGAGCACCTAAAAATGAACGACGCCCGGAAGATTCCACTTTGGGCCCGTTATTCGTCTGAGGTATGAGCTCCATCAATCCACTCCTTAGTTGTGCCAATTTTTGCCGGAAGTTGTCACATACGGTCTCGGCCCCTTGTTTGCAGGTCACTTTTTCTGCAACGTGTGGATGTACTCTACGAGGTCCGTGATTTGCGCGTCGGTAATTTTGCCAGCAAATGCGGGCATCTTCTCCTTGCCATTTTTGACGATGGCGATTAGATCGGCGTCCGACTGCTTCAGAACGTCAGGCGACTTGAACGGGTGCACCTTCGTGGCCTTACCAGCGGGCGTGTCGCCGCTGCCGTCGGGGGCATGACACATCTGGCACTTCGCTTTGTAGGTGTCAGCTGCGCTCTCTGCGAAACTCAACGAACTCCCCGCAAATAGGAGTAGGCCAGCGATTCCGTAGCAGGCAAGATGTTTCAGCATGGGTAATTCTCCTTCCGATTGATGGTGAACGAAGCAAATGGAGGCATTTGAAGACTAGAAAGCATAACGAACTGCAAGTGTGAAGACATTCCCGTGGAAGCTGCGAGGAAGCGTCGGACCGATCGGTGTTCCTTCGCCGTAGCTGTAGTAGTTGTAGTCTCCTTTCCAGGTCCAGTTCGGAGCGATCTCGTAGGAGAGGTTGAAATAAGGGGTTTGATAGTCCGACTGCAGGGAACCCGGCACCTGACGGATATTGATGGGCGGGGCCGTGCCGTTAACGGAGGATATGCGATAGCCGGCAGCGGCGTGGATCTTCTTCACAGGCGTGAACACGAATCCGATGGAGCCGTATTGTGTGGGTTGATCGTAATAGCCGTTGACTTGCAGCGGCAGGCCAGCGTCCTGGCACACCCCGGGACTCGGTTGGGCGCCTGCGGCGGGCTCCGAAGAGATAAAACACTCATCCGTGCGCGAGAAGACGCTGTCGTACGCATAGTTCAGGTCGGCGCCCCACTTTTCGCTGCGACTGATGTTCGCCGCGAAGGAAAAGTCCTGGTTGTGTGAGCGGTGGTTGACGGTCTGGACGTTGTCGTTGCTCTCCAGGATGTTGATGGTCCCGGCCAGGTTCAGCCATGGACGAGGATTGTATGTGGTTCGCACAATATAGTGCTGCAGCTTGCGCGGGCTGGCGCGGGTAAAGGAATTGTCGGCAGACCCGGCGTCGGCATTGAAGTTAACGCGCAACTGAGTTGTGGGCCTGAGGACGAGGCCGAAGAGGGCCGAGTGCGAGTGGATGGGAATAAAGTCGCCGCCGGCGTCGGTGATAATGCGGCTGCTATAGCGGTAGCCCGCCGAAAGTCGCGCACGCGGGGCGACGTCCCATGCGATGAAAAAGGTATTGGCCTTTGTCTTCTGGTTGACCTCTGTGAAGCCAAAGCCCTCGAATGGTGGTGAAGTTGTGATGGTCGTAGTGGGGGGACCCGGCGGCAGAAGCGTTGAGGTCCCGGCGTAGGTTGTCTCGGTCAAGGTGTAGGACGTGGGTTGACGGAAATACCAGAAGTCGAAGGCGTCGTTGAAGGAGATGGTAGGAGTAAACTGCCAGGTGACGCCGTAGTCGGCGTTGACAGTGATGCGGCGTGCGCGGGCAGAGCCGGTGGACACCGATTGACGGACTCTGACGCGGGAGTCGAGGCCGTTGAAGAACTCGTTGTAGCTTGGAAGTTTGCTGGTTGTGCCCATGTAGAGCACGCGTCCGTTCATGGCGACGTGGGGGATGGATGAGCTCTGAAAACGCAGTTGCTCGCTGGGGAGCAGCGTGCGCGTGGGCTGGGAACGGCTATACGCAAGATACGAGCTGCAGGTTGGGTTGACGGTTCCATCCGGATTGAAAGGCTGAGCGCACGGACCAGCCCAGTCGGAGGAGAGATTGACTCCGAGGCTGACGGGTGTGCCATTGGAGAGATTGTAGTTGAGCCCAGTGAGCTGCCAACTGCTGTTGCCCTTGTAGTGCGTGATGAACTCGTCGTAGCTGACAGAGGTGTGGGCCAGCGGCTTCCAGTCGACACCTGCGTCCCAGACATCCGTGGAGACGCGCCAGTTTTGAATGAGCAGGGCATCGGCGCCGACGTGCAACGAACTATTGGTCGGCCCCTGATTGATGTTCTGGAAGTAGCCAAAACGTGCGCTGATGACTGAGAGCGGCGCCAACGTGATGCTTACGTCTGTCATGCGGCGCACGGTGTTATAGAGGTGCGGCGTCTCGAGGATAGGGACGAAGGGGTTGGACGTAGGTGGAATCAGCGGATTGGCCAGCACGTCGTAGGCAAAGTACTGACGATCGCGGCGGAAGCTTCCGTGAAAGTTGTAGATGCGGCCTTTGGAAAGGTTCAGATAGGTGACGTTGTAGGGATCTCCTCCGTAGCCGAAGCTGCTCGATGAGAGGCGATCGAACAGAAGCGTATGGGCTGGATTCTCGGCGACCATCTCGACGGTGTTGTCGAGAATGCGCGGCCCGGACTGGATGTTGACCAGTGTGGCGTACATAGCGCGGCTGCCATCCCGAGTTACGATGTGGCCACCGAGATCGATCGACTGATGGATAACGTATCCGTAACGAATGTTGTCCCCGGGCGCTGGTAGTGGCGGAGTATCCTGCGCGATGGCTGGTGAACCGGCAGCAAGGCCCGCGGTGACCACGATGGCTGAAATAACCAGAGCAATGCACCGGAGATTCCGCAGGAGCGATATTGAACAAGTTGCGCTCATCATGCGTGGCCATCCCTTACTTGAAGAAGAAGGCGTTGACGTTTGAGCCATGAATCTGCACATGGCATACAGTGCAGGCCTGATACTGATTCGCCTGGTTATGAAACGACGGTGTGCCGGGAGCCGTGAAATTCATTGACGGTGAATGGCACTGCAGGCAGAGGGTGTTTACGTTGCTGCGTATGAGCAAGCGGGAATTCGCCGATCCGTGCGGGAAATGGCACGAGGTGCAGCCCTCAGTCTGGATGGGCGGGTGCTGGAAAACGAACGGCCCGAGAGTGTCGACGTGGCACTTGGTGCAGATGGCATCCTGGGTCGCACTTAGGCGGAGCAGGTTCGGCTGGAAGGTGCCGTGCGGGTTGTGGCAGTCGGTGCACTTCAATAACCCTTCGGGTACCCTGTGATGGAATGGCTGCGCAAAAGCCGGCTTGATGTCTGTATGGCATTGATAGCAAACGTTCGGTTGCTTCGTTTTGAGCAGGACCGTCTGCAGTTCGAACTTGTGGATGCTGTGACAGCCAAGGCAACTGATGAGCGCTTCGCCGTGGGCGGTCCGCTCGAAATTAGGGTGCTCGCCAACGTGGCACTCCAGGCACGTCTTCTCCACCTGTTTCGGTGTTGCCTTTGTGAATTGAAAGATCTTGGTCGCAACCCCGCCGCTTTCAACATGAGCCTTACCGGGTCCGTGGCAGCTTTCGCATGTCACACCTTTGCCGCCATGCTCGAGTGCCAGCTTGGCATGCGGATTCTTGTTGAAGCCCTTCACCTCGTCCTGATGGCACAAGGCGCAGGTGTCTGCTCCGGCGTAGTCTGCCGGATTCACTGCCGTTTTGGAGGAAGATGTTGCAGCTTGCGGCTGGGCCGCGCCACCGGCGTAGGCTAACCTGGTTCCGTTGAACCAGCCGAGCAGTACGAGAATCGCCACCCAAAAACGCGAACGCCGCATGAGCAATCACCTCAAACAGTACGCGATAGCATCGACTTTGCTGCTGGTGGCCCTGGACCCGCAGGTTCTGTCTAAATCGCAAACAGCATAGCGCGGGTTGTAACAAATTAACGGTGACGCCCGTCACCAAGCTGCGAAAAGATTTCAGCTAAAGTCCCAAACTCACGGCGCTGATGGATAGTGTGCGCGACGATCACCGCTTGTCACAGACTTCAGCAATCTCGCAGCCTACAAAATCTCCCCGCTACTTCGCCAGCTCCTCCTTCACAATCTCACTCATCAGCTTCTCATCGGCCCTCAAACCAGCAGCCCGAATCCACTGCTGAGCTACCTGCATCGCGGTCCCCAGATCCTTCGGCCCCGGCCTGACCCCACCAGCATCTTTCTGCAGATGCGCAATCACCCTACGCACAAACTTCCGAATCTCCTCCTCAACCGCTTCCTGCAGCAGATAAGCCTCAATCATTCCGATCTCCAGCCGCTCCTTCTCCGCCAACTCCGGCCTCCCGCCCTTCGTAAACGCCTCCACCGACTCCTTCCGCTGTTTGATCAGCGTCGTTAGAATTTGCGTCTCCTCCGCATCCGTCAGCGCCTCGCTCTTGTCGATCTCCTTGTTCTCCAGCGCCAACTTCACCATTCGGAGCGTTGTCACCCTATGCTCATCGCGAGCCTTCATCGCCGCCACAATATCCGCCCGAACCTTCTCGCCAATCTTCATGGCTTCCTCAGATGCGTCTTAACTTTCGTCAAGTGTTGATAAATCTCTAGAAATTGCCTTCATACCGTTGGCCTTGAGTAGCAGGCACATCACCGCCCATCACTGGGAACTTTTCAGGCTGGCCGTCGCGCTCATCGGTTAGCACCTGCGCTCGATTCGGTTCGTTGCGCCGATAGCACCGCGAGAACGATCAGTGGTGGGCAATCGGTACGCGTTCCGTAACCCGGGCAAGGCCCGGTGCAGGATTTACTCGTATCGGCGCAGAATCTTTGAGGATTCGCAGTTTGCATCGTCGATAATCTCCCAAGTTGATTTTGGCGCACACAATGGAATGGGGCTGTGATCGCTGTCACAGTCGTTGAGGTGATCCGGGAAGCGTTGTGCGAGGCTGCGAACCAGTTCTGCCTAAGGGTTCTTGTCGTGTAACGCGAGGAAGGCCTTTAGCAAAACGCGCGGATCGTAGTTCCCTTTGTATACCGGTGGCGGTGTGCGGCTCAGTCGAAGCAACGAATACACTGCGGTTTGCGCCGAACGGATCGAATATTCCACTGTGAACACCACATCGTCTGGGAGTTCGCAAAATTGTCCGATGAAAGCGAGGTTCTTCGAGCGCTCAGGTACTACATGGGGCCGGTCACCTTTGGCTCGACGCAGGAATTGGCTGGTGATGAAGGGCATCATGCACGGAATGCAGGTGCAGGTTTCAAGTATTTTCCTGGCGTCGGCCTCAATCCTAAGGTGGCCCATGATCTCTGTCATAATCTCCCGACCGCTGCATGCCGACATAGATTTCTTGATGAAGTCTCCGGGTTTATCGACGAAAAGGCCATAGCCCCAGAAGACATTAACGTCCTCGGGCTGCCCAATGAAATGTGGTTGGTGAGGCAATACGATCGACGCTAACCAGCTGGACTCCGGGAAGGTGATGAGGCCACCCTCTCCCGGGACGTTGCCTGTGAGATCCCTGATGAGATGGAAGAAGGTGGGGTCGTGGAGAGTGGTGGTAAAAGACACCCACTTCGATTCCTCAATATGGTCACTGAAGTTAGCCGGACGGCCGAACTGCGGGTGGCCGTCGGCGATTTTCTTCCAGAGAGCCCACGAACCGCTGTCGGGTTTTCCTTCCAAGACTGGCACCGAATCCATGGAACCCAGACTGGAAGCCTCGGTCATGGATCCCAGTGTGACGATTACATAATCCCTTTCGCGTACCCTTATTTCATCTCTGTGGCCGTTACTCTCGCAAAGAATGCGGTCCACGATATAACCCTCAGCGTCATGGCAGAAGCCGAGATTAGTGACGCGGGTATTAAACTCAGACCTTACGCCGCGGTCTACTAGCCATTTCTGAAGCGGTCGTACCATCGAGTCGTACTGGTTGTAGACGGTTCGCATTATCCCGCTGAGCGTGTTGAAGCCTGAAACCATATGAGTGAAGCGCAACAGATAACGCTTGAATTCGACCGCGCTGTGCCAGGGTTGAAAGGCAAAAGTCGAACACCACATGAACCAAAAATCTGTTTCAAAGAACGAAGGGTCAAACTGGTCCGAAATGCTGCTTCGCCCGAGAATCCCCTCCGGCTCAAGTCCCAAGCGCTCGATGGTCAGGATATGCTTTTCGCTCAGACCAAATTTGGGAGCGTTGAGCCTGTGTCCTCCCCGAAAAAGACGGGATTTGGATGAGGTTTTCATCGTCTTATTCCAGTCGAAGATCTCCTGCGCAACCGTTTTGCGCTCATCGAGGGTAGGGATCGATGAAAAGAGGTCATAGGTGCAGAGATATTTGCTTTCAATCATTCGGCCGCCGCGCATGACATAGCCATCTTTGGGAGTTCCGGCGGCATCAAGACTGCCGCCGATCTTGCCTGATTCCTCAAGGATCGTGATGTTGTGGCCCGGGATGTCTCCGTCGCGAATAAGGAAGGCCGCCGCCGCGAGCGAGGCGATACCGCCGCCAACCAAATAAACTGCTGTGTTACTCTCGGTGCGTCTTTCAGGCATAGAGTTCACACTTCCTTGCTACTTGAATACTTTCCGCCAGGAGAGCGATCACAAACAAGCGGCTGCAAGCGTCGCCGCGTGTGGTTGGGACGCAAAGGCCATGGTCAGGACGGGACACGAAGCCTCCGTGATGATGCGGTAGGCGATATGAGCAGGCACATGCGAAGCCACCATCGAAGCCTGACGGACCCCCAGGACGATCAGCTTCGCCTTTTGCTGTTTGGCATAGTCCACCACCGCGTTCGAGATCTCGCTTCCGTATGTGATTGCACAAACAGGCGGATCGATGGTTGTGCCACTCTCGGTAGCCACGTGCTTCAAAGCCTCGGTCATGATTTGCAGAGTGACATGCCTGCGCGAACCGCCTTCGAGCGTCCGCGGGAGCACGTGCAGGCAATGCAGCGGTGACCCCGTTACCTTGCAGATGGCCGCAGCATAACAAATCGCATGGGTCGTGGTGTGATGAAAATCAGTAGCGAAGACAACGGGGCTCTTGATCTGAACTGCCCTGGGAGCGTCCGATGCTTGAGGACCCACCGTCAGTACTGGGCAGGACGCCTTGCGTAGGACCACTTCGGCAGTTGAGCCGAAGACGAGCCGTTCAAAGCCGTGAAGAGCATTCGTCCCAAGGATGGCAAGATCGATCGCCTTTGAGGTAATCGTCTCCAGGATCGTCACAGAAGGAATTCCGCTGCCCATGGTGGCCTCACAGGCTACACCTGACCGTCGGGCCTCTTCGACAAGGCGGTCAAGTGAGCTTCGAGCGATTTCATAGAAGCTCCCCAATTCAAGCAGCTGCACTCCTGTTTCTGGAGCGACAGTGTTGGCGTCCTCAAAAACATGCAGGATAGAGAGACTTGCTTGAAACGCAATGCACACACCAAGAGCAGTCTGGAACGCTGCTTGCGACGCAGCGGAGAAATCAGTGGCGAGAAGAACCTTGTTGAACGAAGGTACTAGATCGATTGTGGACATTTGCATGGGTTCTGCTCTCTTTCTGACACGTCGGCGCGTGTCTTGATATTTGCAAGGTTTATACGGCCTCGCTCGACGAAGGAAGCGGATCGCGTCCATATCCCCTTGAGAGCGTCGGCCCCGGGGCAAGGATGACGCGGTGCCAAGGTGTACGGAGCTTGCGCTGAGCAACCAGCCGCAGATAGCAGTCCGGATGAGGTGGCTGCGGACGTACAGCGTCACATCGCGGTCTCACCGAAACGCACCCCGTCGGGTCGAGATACAGTGCGACACTTGGTACGCAGGCGGAGCAGAGCCAGAAGAACTCCGTATCCGCAGAGCGCCTTTCAAGTGCGTAGAGATCTCCGGTGTTGAAGAACTTGAACTCTGTGCGACAAGCAGGGTTGACACAGCTACTGGCCATGGACCACCTCTACCGCTAAAAATTTTATGAGGTCTCGAGAAACAAAGCTGTGACAGAGATCACAGGGTGCATGCACCTGAAGTTAAGATGAACGAAGGAAGCGGCACTCAGGAGGCTTCACGCCGAAAGCTGCTCCAGCTTATCCGGAGCGAGGATGAGAATCGAAGCACCCCGCATTTGGATTAGTCTCTCCCTCTTGAAGCGTCCCAACATGCGAGTGACGGTCTCACGAGAGCTACCAACCAGATTGGCCAACTCCTCGTGGGTAAGGGCCATCGTGAAGCGCATCTCAGGCTTGCCGCAGGACGCTGCTCTCCCCCAATCGAGCAGTACGCCCGCAAGCCGGCCTGCCGCCGAACCGGACAGCGCCAGGCGACGGGCATCGAAGAACACCGCTTTGTACTCTTCGGACAGCGCCTTGGCTGCATGGAGGCTTGCTTCACCGTGCTTATGGATAAAGGAGAGGAACTCCTCTCGACGAATGCTTTTGATCTCAGTCGGCTCAATCGTCTCTGCTGTCACCTCATATCTCGATCCGGAGATGACCGCTCCGAGCCCGAGAACATCTCCTGGCGTGGCGATCTTGAGAATCAGGGTTCTTCCTTCTCTCGAAGTGCAGGAAAGCTTGACCTGACCCGTGCAGATGACAAAGACGCCGTTGCTCGGCCCATCCTCCTGAAAGAGCTTCGCGCCCTTCGAAAGAGTGGCCTGTACACCGATCGACCCGAAGTCCGCGAGCGCCTCAGCGCTCAGATTGCAGAACATTCGCAGCGAGCGCAACTCACAGGTATCACAATGGTGCATCGATCGAGCTTTGGCAAGAGGAAGCATTCCGAAAGTGGCCTCTATGCCACATGGGACGCTAATGATGTTGCCTTGAACTATATCCTATCCCGTTGAATTATCGTGCGGCAACACGCAACCGTCGCACTGATTTCCGCCCAGTTAACACACAGTCATTACCGGGCAAGTGGCCTGAGCCAACAAATCAGGAGTCAAGCCACGCTCGATGTACGTCAGCCAGAACGACGCTTTGCGCGCACCTAATACGATTAGGTCTGCCTGAACCTTCGTTGCTAGTTCAAGGATGGCCTTAGCGGCGTCACCGTGCTCAACCACGCATTCGGGGTTGCACCAGTCGTAAGAAGACTCGGGAATCATTCTTTTCAGAGCGGATTCGAACGCCCCATCCACGAAATCCCTCTTCCAAGTGGTAGCAGTCTGAGGCACGTAACAGAAATAGAGACGAGCACCGCTGTCCTGGGCGAAGGAAAGAGCGTACACTGCCGCCTTCGCCGCCTCGGCAGAGAAATCGGTCGCATAGACAATCGTCTGGAAAGCTAGAGGAGCATCTCCAAGGGGCTTGGCATTAGGACCCACGGTAAGTACAGGGCACTTTGCATTTCGAATAAGTTGTTCCGCTGTTGAGCCCAGGATTAGTCTCTCCACTCCCGACTTGGACTGCGTTCCCGCAACGATCAGGTCGACTTCGTGCTCCTTCGCGATCTGGATGAGCTCCGCAGACGGTCGATGTCCTTCAGGTGACATAGTTCGTACATCGATTCCAAAAGCGGAGAAGTCGTCTCGTAATCGCTCAAGGTCCTCGTTACTGACTTGCTGCCTCTCCCTCACCGGTAGGCCTATGATTGCCTCTTCGTATGATGTGACGATTGACGGATCGAAGACATGCACGATCTCCACAGTGGAGGAGAAGCGACGAGCCAAAGCTTTTGCGTACGAAGCAGCTTTCTCCGATACGGAGGAGAAGTCCGTTGCGAGCAGAATCTTTTTCACAGAAACAGAGACACGTTCTCCAATGACCGGCATACGACACCTCGATCGTTCAACGTGAGCGCGCCTTTTCCACGCTAAATGCCAGTGCGATGTCTGGCTTACACTCCATTGAAAGTGATGCTGTGCACCCATGTCTGTGACGACCGTCACAGCTCTGCAGAGACGACTGCGAGAACATCGTACGGCGATCAGATGAGCTCACCGCGTAGCTTCATTCCCAGGAGCCACCGGAGAGAGTTCATAAGAGTTCGGCGAACGGCGGAGGGTAGTAGATGAAGACCTATTCAGAGTACTGGGCAGCCACAATGATCCGCGGTCTTCTTGCGGTAGTTGCCGGAACAGGGGTCTTGTTCATCCCGGAGATGGCGTCGACGATTCTCCTGCTTCCTTTTGCTGTCGTGATTTCGATTCTTTGTCTAGCGGCATACGGGACGATCGATAGCGCGATCATTCTTACAACCAGCTTCATGATCCCCCGTCAGCAGCCTGGCCGACTTGCTCTGAGGATGCTGGGGATCTGTGGAGCCGTGATCGGAATCCTTCTGTTCGCACTGGTGTCTGACCGCGTCAGACTCCACTGGTTCATCTATCTCGCGGCGGTTCAGGCGGCCACGGCAGCGATCACAGAGTTCATTGTCGCAAGAGGGACGTCGGCACACCAGGGTGCGAAGTGGTGTTACGCCTCGGCGATTGTTGCCGCGATCTCCTCGATCGCTCTCCTGTTTGGAAAAAACTTGAGCCCGCGTGAACTTGCGTGGTTGCTCTATGGCTATCTTGGGGTATTCGGATTCAATCTATTCGCTCTGTCCGCGCGGATGCTCTTTGCGGAACGAGAACTCCTAAATGTCGGACATGTCCGAACTAAGGTCACAGCGGGGAAGTAAAGATGACAACACAAGCCAATACGGTACCTTCCATGATCGGCTCATTCTCTCCGAACGCTACTACGACAATCTCACCATCGACACGAACCGCCAGCATGAAGGAGTTCTTCAGCATGGTTTCCTCGGTGTTTCAGAGGGCGCTGGCGTTGTTGGCTTCGGTTGCACTGGTTTGTCTACGGGTTTTCGTGTTCGCAGCGATCGTGTTGTGGCCATGGGAGTCAGCGTGGTGAGGATGAAGTTCAGAGCAAATGACTGCGAACCCCGAGTACGCCGCACTTCGCCTCCCTGATGACGTGAGAAAGGGTTGACCAGGGTGAGTGGTCGGACAAGGCTGATTGATTTCGTAAACCAACTACGATCAAGCTCGCAGATTCCGACTCAGCGACGACCGGGATTAGTTCAGACGGCGAGCCATACTCAAGACGGACTTTGGGTTCACAGAAGAGTCCCACATCGGAGGGAAGAAGGCTCCGAAGCTCCTGCTTGAGGCGGTTCTCAATGAGCCCAGACTCTACGTTCGGAACATTTGTCTGGTTTTCAATCACGTGCAGCAGCGTGAGACGACCGTGGACGTGTTCCGAGAGAGCTGAAGCGTACTGCGCCGCGCGCAGTCCTGTGGTTTCGAGGTTGGTGGCGAACAGGATCGACCGGAATGGATGTTGTTCGGCATGACAGTTTGGCCCTACAACAAGGACAGGGCACGCCGCCTTGCGCAACACGGTCTCCGCTACGGATCCCAGCACCAGCCGTTCGAGACCGCTCGAACCATGCGACCCTAAGACGATCAGGTCGACCTTCTCCTCGCTTGCGACCTGTTCAATGAGATCGACTGCACCAGCGTAGGCGACGGTCGTCGTCAATTGAAGCCCATATGGTCGCGGCTCGCTAGCGACAATCTGCTTCATCTCCTCCATCGCGCCATCAATCTCTGCACTGATCATCTCCGGTCGTATCGGCTCCTGCCCCGTTCCATACGCAAAAAGTGACACTGCATTGACGAGGAAGATTTGGGAGCCGAAGATCTCGCCGATCGCGATGGCGGTCTTCAATGCCAGGGCGGCTTGCTTAGAGAAGTCAATTCCAACCAGGATCCGCTTGAAGTGAATGTCGCTCGTGGCGAGATGTAGCCCTTCGTCGTGGATGGAACTGTTGATCCTTCCAGAGACAGGAGTCATGAGTGCACCTCGTAAGATAGTCGCGAAGGACAGAAATAATTTCGCCTATCGGCAGACTAGATCTACTCTGCAGCAGGCGCAGTGACGTGGGTCACAAGACAACAAGCGCTGGCTCCCACGTACTAACACTTCGGTTTTTTTCGAGTTTCCGTACAATCTCTGGTTGTGTCTCCTAGTGCGTCGAGTCTCCCGGACAAGATTCTGCGCATGGGCACACAATGAGGCAAGGTGGGTTTCGCCCCTGCGTACACCGCTTCGGGTTCTCGCGTGGCTCCCAGGACGTCATCGCGCTGCTCTTTGAAAAGCTTGTGAGCATCGACAATCTGATCAAGTGCGAAGGAGTGTGTGAGCAGCGGAGTTAAATCAATCTGACGATGGCGAACGAGTTCCATGAGTCTCCGCGTACGCTCCTGTCCACCAGGACAGAGTGTGGTGACAATTTTGTGATCGCCAAGTTCCGCAGCGAAGTCATCGGCGGATCGCCAGTTCACCGGAATAGCCCCCTAGACTTGAAAGCCTGCCCCGTCCTTTAAGTACGCGGAGCGCTTGCCCGAAGGTTTCCTGGGGGCCAACTCCGTCAGTTTTCCTGGCGGCCGACTCCTTCAATGGAGACATCAACTCCGCGGCCGCCGGTAGGTCTTAGAATCTCAGCGACCGCACCCTGTCTACTGATATGGCGGAAGATGCGGGGACGATCTGACCGCGGTCAATCTCCGCATGGCTGTCAACGCAAGGAACCTCGCAAGACGCCTCGAAGGCTGTGACATCCGTCACTTACAACACGACACAGGGATGACAAACTCATTTAGACCTCTACTTCCAGGAGTGAATTATGCCGACGCTCCCCGCAACGATACCGATAGCCGCAACAGAAGGTTTGGCGACCTTCAAGAAACTCGTGGTTGCATACGATTTTTCTCCGTACGCTGACACTGCGCTTGACTACGCGCTGCATCTTGCGACAAGGCACAAATCGGAAGTCATCCTTGTTCACGTGCATAGCTCGGCCGATCACGCAGTGGCTGGTGAAGAAGACTTTGAGGCTGCACACAAGCTTAGCAGGGACCTAAGTGAACGCCTTGAGCAGTTGGCAGACCGCTCCCGCGGGCTTGGGGTCGAAACGCGGTGGCTGCTAAGGGCCGGGTTGCCCGCTGATGTTCTTACTCAGACAGTGGCCGATCTAAAGCCAGATATTCTTTGTCTCGGCGCCTACGGGAATGACCGATTGGATAGGAAGGTACTCGGCTCAACAACAGAGTTTGTTCTCCGAACGCTCCCGTGCCCGGTTGTCACCATAGGTCCAAAGGCGGTCAAGAAGAGCTCTGATCCAAACGGAGCGGAAAGGGTGATCTGCCCAATCGATTTCCCGGAAGATGTCGATGATCGGCTGAGGATCATCGCTCGTCTCGCAAAGGCGCTACGCGCGGAGGTGGAACTCGTCCACGCAGTGGATGTTCGTCACGAGTACTCACGACCTCACAACGCCGCCGATACTCAATTTGAGTTCGATCTTCTAGTTGGCCGACTCCTGAGGGACGGTGTCACGGCTCAGTCGGCTCTTCTCTACGGTACCCCGGAGCGGGTTATATCGGAACGCGCGAACGCAGTGAATGCGCAGTACATCATGTTTGGCCTTCACAAGGACAGGCACTTTTCGTCGTACTTCCGCAAAAGCCTAGTTGCCGGGGTCATCAAGAACGCTCCTTGCGCAATTTTGACCTTCGCCCAACCGGTTGAAGCCAACTTGCGGAACGTTACTCTACCGGCGAGGAGTTCAAGTTGGCAGCACAAACAGAGAAATGTCTGAACCGCCGCCGAGTTGTGACAGCCTGGCAACGGGGACATGTCGAAGGCTAAAGCAAACCGGAGGCTGCTGGCGAAGGCGGACAAAAAGCGGACGGAGGGCGAGTTAGTTCTTCGCATTTTGTTGATAATTAGATACTTAGGCTTCGATTGCTCAGGGTCTGCAAAACCTTTCCGCGGATCCTTTGTGGATTTCGGGGCCTAGCTCGTAAGGAGAATCGCGGACTAACTCAAGCCCTCTTCCGGTCAGTCCGCGATCTCGATGATGCACACGCCAGATGCCAGCCTGCCGAGTGCTGTTGGACAGCGTTACGGTTCACCCCTTCTCCCGTCGACCTCAATCCGTGAAGAGTAGAAGTCGGCTGTATAGAAACAGGGGCACAAATGAGGGCACTCTCGTTTTCGGAAAGTGCTCCCTATATGCCTTTTCGTTTCCCTCCGCTCCAGATAACTCTATGATTCCATGGATCTTCAGTAGATTGACACGGTAGAGGTCAGCGGTTCGAATCCGCTCGTGCCTACCACTCAAATCATTGAATACACAGGGAGCCCAGGGGCGGCTCGGTCTGTGTTGCGGCCAACTCGTCACCATTTGTCACCAATTGCGACAGTCTTTCGACCGCCGCGCGTTGATGGCTGGGAATGGGTTGGGTGTAGATGTCCATGGTCGTGGACATGTGTGCGTGCCCTAGCTGCGCCTGAGCCTCTTTGGGCGAGGCTCCCACATGCGAGAGCAGGGTTGCGTGGGTCCGTCGGAGGGTATGCCAGCTCAGCCAGGGAGCCCTGATCTGCATGCCCGCCGGTTTGATAAACCGGGAGAGCAGAGTGGAGTCGCTGAAGGGCATACCCGTACGGGTCGGAAATACCAAGCCATCCCGTTGCGGAGAGGTGTCGTAGTGACGCCTGAGAGTCGCCGCTAAGGATGGTGATAGAGGTAGAGTGCGTTTGCTGCCTTTGGTCTTCGGCGATCCAATCGAGCCGCGATAGGCGGCCTGTTGGATGCGAATGGTTCCCTTGAGAAAGTCCACGTCCTGCCAACGCAGGCCGAGAATCTCCCCAACGCGCAAGCCGGTATGAATGCCGAGACCACTCCGTTCGGAGAGGCTTTGGCGGTTTCCTGCTTCCACAAAACGAAGCTCTTCAGCTAGGCCCGGAGGCAGGTGAACGTCCGTGAGGCTGCCATCGGTCTTTCCGAAGGGCCGAATCTCCCCCCGGTAGACGGTTTCGGTGATCGACAACGTATCCACGTCATCGAAGGAGCGCCACCGCAGAGCGAACAGCTCGTGGGCCGCAGCGCTTCAGTCATATCAAGCATCAAAAGCAGACGATCTCTCCTGGTGGTTCGTTCAAGAGCCACCCAGAGTTGTTCCCAGGTCAGAACTTGCTTATCCTTGGGCCGAAGATTTCTTGGAGTCTTCAGCTTCCGGGCCGGGTCTTTGACCAGGAAATCCTGATGATGATTTCGCCGAAGATGGACTTGAGGTAGGACCGCGCCTGTTTCACGCGATCCTGCGACAGCCGTTCCGCCAGATTGTTGATATGAGTCTGCAACATAAACCTGTCAATGGAGTCGAGGGGATACTCCTCGAACTTCGCCAACAAGTCTTGTTCAATCTGGATCTTCTTCACCTTCGCCGTCTCCGGTCGCCAGTCCCCCTCTCGTAGCGGGAAATAGCGGTTGCGAACAAACCATCCGAAGGTAGTCGAACTGTCCTTAAGGACTCTGCCTCCGAGATTCTGGCCAGGCTGTTTGGTGACCTCCATCCGCAGCGCATCCCGCGCTTCGGCCTTGGTCATCTTTGATTTGAGGGCGAGTTTGACGCAAATCTTCTTTACTCGTTCCTCGTTGGTTTCAGGATCAAGAACCGTCTGACGGAAATAACCAAACCAGCGTTTTCCGCGCAGCGATACCCATCCTGCCTGGTGCGACTTGCCCATTCGTTCCTCAATTTCTGTGGCGGGAGAATTCGTGGGCCGCTCTTATTCTACCGGCGTCCGAACCGTAGAGCAGAGAGGCGTTCCCGTTCGCTGATGAACGCTTCGATCTGGCTTAGTCGATAGCGAAGAGTGCCATCACCAATGCGGATAACGGGCAAGTAGGGAGCTTTTCTTGAGGAGTGGCCCCACACCCAATCTGGGCTGACATTGAGCCTTTGAGCAACATCCTCCGCAGTGAGAAGAGGGTCTGTCTGAGGCATCTGGTGAACAGTGGCCAGGGGCATACAGCGTCTCCGTCGTGTAAGGTGTCGGCATCCGCAAGATGCCGGAATGTGCTTAGCGTGTCGCGAAGAAGCGGCCTTGTCCAATACGTCTTATTGATCGGTTTCTGTCAGGCGATAAATGGGAGTTATCGGGGTAGCCAGAGATTTGCCCGCATCTGCCCGGAGAATAAATTTGGCCAAACGCACCATTTCTGTTGCTTCGCTGTATTCGCGCTGCCAAGATTTCCACGGGACGGGGCTCGAAATGAGCAGCGATTCGGCTCCAAACTTCGCGTTCAACGCTCTTTCTATGTCGAGCAGGGAGCTATGTACGATTGGGCCGAGCTTCGCCATTTCCACTATCTGCTCGCGATCCTGGAACGACAAGGATTTCGGATTGCCGCGGAGGAGCTGCATACCTCGCAGCCCAATCTCTCAGTGCAGGCGCGGCAGTTTCAGGAGAACGCCTCCGTTCGTCTCTACAAGAAACTGAAGAACCGGCGTATCCGGCCTACTGAAACCGGCCTTGCCTTCATTGCTCTGGCCAAGCTGCTTCTGGAGACGCGGGATGAGGTCATCAACGCACTGATTGCGATTGAGCGTGGAGAGATTGGCTCCGTTCGATTCGGCTGCACTCCTTTGGTGGACCAGAACCTGTTTCGCAGCTTCTGCGCGATGCACAAAGAGATGCTGCCAGCCTGTTCGATTCGTCCGACTCACGGCGATACAGCTCAGCTCGCCGAAGAAGTTCTAACCGGGGCGGTTGACGCCGCCATCGTGACGTTGCCTTTGAAGCACGCGGAGTTGTGCATCGAAGAAATACGTCTCGACCGGCTCGTGGTGTGCCTCCGCCGGGACAACACTCTGGCCACCAGGACCGCTTTACAGCCCGCCGATCTACAGGACAATCTTGCGGTGCTGTACCACCCACAACGCCATCCGGATGCACATGAGCGGCTTCTTGAGTTGCTTGCCGATGTGGGCGTCCGGGTCGCGGAGTATTCGCGCGCTTCGCATCCGTCCGAGATGCAGACGCTGGTCAAGGGGGGCCACGGCTTTACGCTGATCCGCGAAGGAACCACCCTTGACGATGATCTGACGACCCGGCCGATTGCGGGAGTGAATTGGACCGTAGATACGGCCGTGATCTATCACAAGCTCCGGCATCCGAAGACCGTTCCTATTCTCGTCAGGAAATTCGCAAGACAGCTCCATCAAAATGCCAAGGAAACCAAGCCCCACAAGGTATCCGTCCTTGTGGACATTCCGAAGGGTCCTCCGCAACCGGCAACGGCCGATCCGGTTCATCTGACATTCTTCCGCGAAGCTCATGAGCAGCAACGAAATGGAACGGGGTGATAGCTGAGAGCTATCGCCCGATAAATAAGACGTATTGGACGAGAACGTAAAACGGCCTAATCATCACGGCATATTTCCGGCTGAGAACCAGTCAATGGAGGTGCCAATGTACCGCATCAACAAAGCCGCTTCAGGTCGCTACACCGCCAGTCGTGCCAAGCGATGGGCGCAACCCTTCACGAAACGACAGCTTCTTCAAGCGGCGCGCGCGCTGTGGCCGATGCTTGTCACACTTGCCTTCGCGAGTGTGGCCCACGCACAAGGGACGATGGACTTCTCCGAGGCAACCACCCTCATGGGAACGTTCAAGACGTTCGCCATCTACGCCGGCGCGGTCATCTGTTTTGGTGGCCTGATCTTCGCCGGAATCCGGATGATGAGCGGTCGCTTTCAGGATGCCATTCCAGGACTCTTCGGTGCGCTGTTCGGTGCCGGAGTTCTCGGATGGGGCGCGGGCTGGATCGGTTCTCTTACCGGCCAGAACATGTGAGGTGCGCCCATGACCAAGCGAGGAGAGCCGTCGCCAATCAATCCGGCCATGAACAGACCGAGAGCCAAGCTTGGCCTCGACCTATCTGCATGGATGGCGATCACTTTCGTGACGGTGACGGTTTTCCTCGTTGGGTTTCGCATGTTGGCGATCTTCGGCTCTCCCATGATGGTGGGCGCAGCGTGGCTCATCGTGCGGAAACATCCCAAGATGTTCCAGCTCTGGGGCCTGAGCCTCGGACAGACGAGCTACTATGACCCGCGCAAACACTGAGCAGAGAAAATCCGTTCCGTGGTTCTCCAAGGCTGGCGCCGCGTGCAGCATTGTTCCAATCTCGCGCTTCGTCAGTCCGCACATATTCGCTCTCAAGGGCGGCGGATATGGGTGCCTGTTCTCTCTTGCGGGCATGGACGAAGAGGGGCTGACAGACCAGGAGCTTGATGCGGGAATGCGGTCGATCGAGGGTGCGTTGCGCGGACTTCCCGAAGGATCGTGCCTCTTCCAGTACACCCGCGTGATGTCGGGTTGCGATCTTCCACGCCAGGTCAAGTATGGAAATCCCGTCACGGAAGTCTTCGTGAACGACCGCCTCAGTCACCTGGTAGACACTGCAGGGTTCCGGCGGATTAACCTGCATTGGTGCCTCACGCTGGAGCCGTCGAAGGTAAAGGCGTTTGAGCGTAAACCACAGGAGAACGCTGCGGATACATCGCGGATGCTCGCGGAACTTGAGAAGACGGCGACCATTCTGGAAAGTCATCTTGGCAGCACGCTTGGACTGTGCCTGCTCGATAAGCCGAAAGCTTCCAATTCTTCAGCTACGTCTTCAATCTAGAGGAATGGGCTGGAGAAGATCGGCTCCGCTCCGATACCGGAGCGGACAGGCAGATCGTGAAGAGTCCGGTTGCCTGGCATAGCGAGTACCTTCGAGTTGGTAAGCGCCACGTACAGATGTTCTCTCTGAACGCCACACCCGAAGCATCCAGGCCGTGCCTCTTCTCCGGCCTGCTCACGCTCGATTGTGACAGTGTACTGAGCTCAACCTGGCGACCGAAGTCTTCTTCCGCCGCACGCGGTGAGATTGACGCCCAGGAGAAGTTCATCTCGTTCTTCAAGGTCGGCGTGCTGACGCGTGTGATGAGCGGACGGGACACTGCGTCACTCGAAACCGGAGCCGGAGCGAAGGCTGCCAACAACAGCGTCGATGATCTGAGCGAAGTCATTCGTTCGCTCGATAAGAAGGCCCAGGGGGAATACTCTCTCCGGCTGCTTCTGGCAGCTCGCAACCCTGAACAGCTCCGGGACACCATCCCTGCTGTGCACCGGATCTTTGTGGACGGACGTACGCAGGTGATGGAAGAGACGCTCGGCAACCTGTCGGCGTTCTACGCGATGTTCCCAGGCAACAACAAGTTCAATGTCTTCCCGCTGTGGCTCTCGGAGGACCACCACGCTCGCCTCTCCTCTGTGTTCGCTCCGCAAATTGGGCATCCGTACTCGGAAGACTTGAACGCGGAGTATCTGAATATCTTCGAGACGCGCACACGGACGCCGTTCTTTCAGGACGTGTATGTGGACGGTGTGCGAGTCATGCTTATCCTCGGGCCTACGGGGACCGGTAAGTCCGTTCATGGGAACCAACTCCTTGCACTCGAACAGAAATACAGCGGATTTACCTACATCTTCGACATCGGCGGCAGCTATGAGAGCGTCGTCGAGTTGTACGGCGGCAAGGTGGACCGGGTCGGCAAAGACGGCCCGAATGTGAATCCCTTTGCGCTGGAGCCGACCGAGAACAATATCAAGCTCCTGTATTCGTTCGTGAAGCTCCTGCTCACCAACGGTGGCGCAAAGCTGGAGCCGGAAGATGACGACGTGATCCACAAGGCTGTGCAGGATATGTACCAGCTCGGCCATGAAAATCGCCGCCTCTCCAATCTCTTTCTGCCTAAGAAGCTCGACCGATACTTATCCAAGTGGGTTGGCAAGGGCGTCTATCACGCCATCTTCGACAACGTAGACGACAGCCTGTCTCTCTCGCGCTTGCAATGCTTCGACTTCCAGGGAGTGAACAACGAGCAATATGCCGACCTCATCGAGCCACTGATGGTGTGGCTGCTTCGGCGGATCAACGATGTCCTGTATGATCCGTCGAACCTTGGCGTCCCGAAGCACATTTTGATCGAAGAGATCTTCTCTTCGATGAAGAACAAGCAGCTTCTGGAAGCCGCGCTCGCTTCCATCAAGACCGTCCGCAAGAACCTTGGCGGCGTCACGGTGATTGGACAGTCTGCCGATGACCTTGGCGCGAACGCCGACAGCATCGTGAACTCCTGCACTTCATTTTTGTTCCTGAAGGATGCGACCTTTAATTAATCGGAAAAAAAACGTCGAGCTGTTCAAGATGAACGAGCAACAGATCGCACTCTTCGAGAGCTTGCAGGATCGAGAGGCGCTTTACATGCGCCGCGATGGACTGACCAAGGTCGTGACGTTGAATCTCGACCCTCGCAGTTACGCGGCGTTCTCCACCAAACCCAAAGACCGGGTACGCCGGTCGAAGCTTATCGAAAAGTATGGACTCACCGAGGGCATCGCACGCTTTGCCCAGGGAGAAGCTGTGTAACGAATTCACGAGAGAAAGGTCCAGCGCCATGAAGCCACCTATCCCTATTGCGATTGCCACCAGCCTTGCGTTGGTTTCTGCTTCACTGTACGCCGCACCTCCTGCACATCTCCTCCAGGCGAATGCGCCGCGCACCGTCACGGTGTCCGAGGTGGAAACGCCTCCTGTGATCCGCGCCGGCCTTCTGCAATCGACGCTGATCGTCCTTCCCGCCGAGGAGAAGGTCGCCAGCGTATTCGCCGGGGACACGGTGGATTGGGCTTTCGATGGCGGTCATGTCGCCAGTCGCTTCATCAGCGTCAAGCCAAAGGGTGGCAAACGGTTCAACCGACATCCACATCGTCTCCGACCACGGGAACGAGTACACGCTGCAACTGCATGAAATCTCCAGCGAAGACGATCCCCACTTTGATTCGAAAGTCTTCATTAATCCCGGCGACAAGGCCGCGAAAGATCGACTGGTTGGCCTGCCCGTCTTTGTTCCCGCCTCGGACTTGGATAAAGCGAAGCAGGAGGCTGCGAGTGCGAAGGCCGCACAGGCAGCGGAACTCAAAGCTGAGGAGGCCAAGGCCGAGCAGTATCGCAGCCAATATCCCGGCTCTCTGCATTTTGACTACGCGTGGGATCAGTCGAAGGGCAAGACGCTCGGCCTTCAGCAGATATGGCGCGATGACAAGTTCACCTATCTGCGCGGGCACTTCCAGGAGACGCCGGCGCTCTACGAGTTGAAGGACGGCAAAGGTTCCCTCATCAACTTCGATTTCAGTAATGGTCTTTACACCGTTCCGAGGGAGCTGGACAACGGCTATCTCGCTATCGGCAAGCAGAAGGTGGCGTTTCACCGTGCGGGAGGCGCGAACTAGCCATGACGGAGCCGAATCAGAATCCAGCCGCCACGGTGCCGGAGCAACCCGAAGCGAGACCGCCGCTGCGGAAAGGCACGCCCGTGGTCATCGCGTTAGTCGCCATCGTTGCTCTTATCGGCATCGCCAACGTTTCAAGCTTGCTCAGCGGCAACAAGAAGTCCGCTCCCGCAAGCACACTGCCAATGCGTCCCGCTACAGCGAATCCGCAACAGGTCAATAGCTTTTCGACGCAGCAGCAGATGCAGGCGCAACGCGATGCCGAGGAGAGGCAACGCCAACAGGAGCTAGCCGTCGCTTTGCAACAGCTTCAGGCGGAGAGTGTGCCTGGCCCGGAGTCGGCGACGACTCCACCGATGACGGCTGCCCAACGGGATGCGATCTACGGGAGCAGCCCAAACGCGCCGCAACGCACCTCCAATGTTTCGCAGGCGCAAGCTGAAGCGAAACAGAAGGCGCTAGCACGTGAAAAACAACACCAGGACGTTATCAATAGCGATACGGTGGCGATCGACTTCGCGCATTCCAGCAACGCCACAACGCCGGTGGCCCTGGGCGGACGTGAGGAGGCGCGTCCTACGGAGGCAACGGAGGTGGCCGTAGGAACGACGCCAAAGGCTGCGGCAGATAAACCGGCAGCGATGACACAGCCGAAGCCGGATGCGAAATCCGACCCGATGGCTGGCTACGACTTCGACCACTATCAGGGGCAGCTTTATCGCGTCTTCGAGGGTACGGTTCTTGAAGGAGTAGTCACTAACCATATCGACGGCGGGCTGAGTGGTCCGATCCTAGTCATGCTGACCACAGACTATTACTCGCATGACCATCAGCAGTTACTCATGCCGCAAGGTACGCGGCTGATCGGTACGGTCCAGAGTGTCGGAAACGCTCAGCAACGCAAGATATTCGTGCGCTTTCATCGGGCCGTATGCCCGGACGGCTTCTCGCTCGAGTTCGATAAGTACATCGGCCTTGACCCACTGGGAACCACCGGGCTCGCAACCAAGGTCGATCACGGCTACCTGATGGCCTTCGGCGCAGCCGCCGCCATCGGAGGACTTGGCGGCCTCGCCAGATCGGAAACAACGGCAGCGTCCTCGATCCTTCGACACAGATCCGCAACGGTATTTCCGCCCAGACCGCAGCGGAAGGCGAGCAGGTCTTGAATCACTTTCTGAACCGGTTACCGGTCATCACTCTCAAAGAAGGCTCGCGTGCCCGCGTCTACATAGGCCGTGACATCCTCGTCCCGTCCTACGCGGAACATCGTGTCGATCCCACTCTCTGAGGAAAGGAGGCTTTATGCAGTTCACCGTCGCCAGGCAGGGTCGATATCTCGCTCTCTCCGCTGTGATTGCTTCGTCACTGGCACTACTAGGGGCAACAGGTGGCTCCAGAATGCTTGTCCAGCTTGGAGATGTTGCGATTGAGTCGTATGACCGGGCCGTCAGTGGTTGGGCGCAAAACACCTTGGGACGGCTCAATCCGACCTTTCCCCGCTGCTTTTAAAGAGGTTCCATCAACATAGGAGGTTCTATGAAGGTCAGCATCAAAAATCGTCGTAAGTGGATCATCGGCGGTGCGGCTTTGCTACTCACGGCCACACCGACCTTTGCCCTCTTCGGATTTGGAGATATCGTCTTCGATCCGACCAGCTACGCCAGCCTTGTCCAACAGGCGACGACCGCTCTTAACCAGCTCAAGATGATCGAGAACAACATCGCCCATTTCTCGATCAAACAGCAATGGCAGACCACGCTCACCGCTCTCAAGAACGCCAATGTGAAGAACATGTTCGGCGAGACCAGCGGCATGAGCACGGCGCTCAACAGCAATGCGCCGTCCGCTTCAACAACCGCGTGGAGTGCCGCGACCGTACCGGTGAGCGGAAGTACGACCACCTATCTTGCCGGACAGACACCGGGTAGCAACCAGCTCTCGCAACTGGCTATGATTGAGTTGTCCGACTCTGTCTCCCCGGACTGCCTCACCGCGATCGGTCAATACCGATCCGCGCGGACACAGAACGCCACTGCGAATAGTACGCTTGCAACGCAGAAGCTTGACGGCACAAGCGCTACGAATAGCGAAGTCGAGCAACTGAACCTGTTGAACGCCGCTGAAGCGCAGAAGATGTCCGAGATGCAGTCCCAGGGAGTCTTGCAGAGCAGCGTAATTCTGCCGCGTTGGACCTCAATACCGCTGCTTTCGTCCAGCAACAGCGGGCCGTGAACGACGTGAGCGCCGCGAATGAAGGCAACACTTGGCAGAACTACCTTCCATAAACGGAGGCCATGTGCTCAGTGCACTCAATACGAAACTTCTGATTGCTATCCCCTCGGTGCTGACGGTCATTGCCGGCACCGAAGCTTACCGTGCGAACGAAGCGCACAAAGCCGCAGTTGCGGCAGCCCAGGCCGCAGCCATTCTCCAACAGCAGCAGCGAGACGCAGCCGAACGCAGAAAGCAGGATGAGGCGTTTCGCAAACAGGTAGAGGAGACAAAAAAACGCCACAACTCTGCCGCCGGACCCAAGGAGGATAGGAAATCGGTTTCAGAAACCGCGGCCAGAAACAAATAACAGCCCCCCGGGGGAACCTGTCAACTGTTACCTCTCCAAAATTGTGCAAATCGCAGGATGGTCTGACCCTTGGAATGCCCTTCGATATCGATTGACTGACTGCTAGTGAGGAACGATCGATCCGAATTTTAGTCGTGGGATGAAATGTGTATTTTCGTGGACTGCTGGCCGTGCACGGTCCGGGCTGCCTGCGAAACGCGGCTATTGAAAGACAGCGTGCAACATTCTGCGAATGGACGCCAACAACAAAGACTCTGCCGTGATATTCTCTGGCACCCGAATGCCTGTCTTGCTCCCTCAATAACTGTCATGACAACATGTGGGTAGCAGACAAGGCTCTTTGCGCCTCCTTGCTCAGGCGTTTAGCAGGCCAGGCACTCGATTTGGTGATTAGAGAATTGTCCTGAAAGAAGGAAGATCTAATGGTCTACACAATGAGGGATGTGGCACAACGTGCTGGTGTCTCGCCGACGACGGTATCGCGCGTCCTCAACAATACGCATTACATTTCTGAGGAGACCAAGGCACGCGTTCTCGATGTCGTCCAAGAACTCAACTACTTTAAGAACGTTCATGCACGGAGGCTTGCAACTGGCAAGAGTGATTTGTTTGGACTAGTAATTTCTGACATTGCAAATCCGTTCTTTCCGGAAGTTATTCGTGGATTTCAGACCGCCGCATGGGATCGTGGATTCGACACCTTGCTGCTGAATACGGAGTACAGCCACGAGCGGACGCAATCCATAGTCCGTAAACTCGTAGAGAGTGACGTTCGCGGCGTGGCTATTATGACCTCCTCCATCGATAACACCGCCACCCATGAATTGACTAGCGCGGGCATCGGGGTTGTCTTTAGTAATTTGTGCTCTGCTAACAAGCTTGTGAGCAACATTACTGTGGATTACAGCAGAGGGATTTCTCAAGCCATTGAACATGTTGCGCAACTCGGCCATCGGCGGGCTGCCGTGATCGCTGGCCCAGAGGGAAATCGTACTGCAACGACCATTGCGCAAGCCTTAGTAGGCGGATTAACACGACGGGGAATGAAACCATTTCCCGTGATGAACTCCAATTACCGGGTGGATGCCGGCGCTTCGGCCGTAAAGGAGATTCTTCATGCGCCGAAGACTCCGACTGTTATCTTTTGCGGCAGCGATCTTATCGCCATTGGGGCGATGAGCGCTCTTGAAGAAGCCGGGGTCAAGATTCCGGAAGATATTTCGATTGTGGGAATTGACAATATATCCTTTGCTACCTTGGCCCGTCCTCCGCTGACCACAATCAACGTTCCCCGTGAGGAGCTCGGGACGACAGCATTTCATGCACTGGAGCGAATATCACAGCTTAAGCGTCATCGGGGCGCGGAGTACACGTTAAAGACAGAGTTAGTCGTGCGAAAATCCACTGCGCGCGCCCGACGCAGTTAGCGTTTGAAACCAGTTCGGGATAGATCGGTCTAGGCCTCCGCCTGTTTGCCGGGAATCTCCTGATTGTCGATGTGTTGCCGTTTTGATCGAACGTGAGCTTGCGTACCATGAGAGATCGCCATCCTGAACCGTCCATTCGCGTTGCCCGGACCTATTCATCGCCGATTATCGCCGCGTGCTCACAAACCAGACTAGTCGGCTCGTTGAACCGGAACTTTCTGCTATCCTCACCCACAGGAAAGCGGTTGCAGAAATCGCAACCAGAAAGCAATAGCAACCCGGGCAATGTTTCAATACGTGTCGTTGGAACAGATTTGGAAGATTCGTAGGAGTTCCGCAATGGCCTGGCCCACAGAACGCGTCTCGACGGCAGTTGGCCGGTTGATATCGGGAAGCGATGACGCCCAATTGTGTCTCGCCGGAAATGCGGCATCCTCTGCTGCGATTCCGGGCGTCTGTGAGACAAGCGGCAACCGCCAGCGATCCAGGCGGCGACCAAGGAACAGATCAAAGGTTGTCTCAGTTACAGCATCTCCGTCTTTGCGATCGGTTCTGACACGAATGCAAACCGCGACGGGTCCGGGATTGTCTTCAGCAACTGGTCGGATCAACTATCGGGATAAGAAGGAAACGGTAAGGGGTTACATTGAATCCATTTCAAATGACTAAGAATTGGCCGGCGATTCAGCGGGCCATGTTGGGAATTGCGGGGCTCGCATTGAGCGCAACCATTGCACACGCCCAGACTGTTCCGGTGGTGACGGGCGACGCCCAAGTCGACAATTTGCTAAATGAAATGACGCTCCAGGAAAAGCTGACGCTCATTCACGGCACGCACGAGGATCCTGCCGTGTACCAAGGCGAGGCGGGCTACCTTGGCGGCGTTCCACGTCTCGGCATTCCAGGCCTGCGCTTCGCCGATGGACCCCCGGGGGTACTAACGCGCCACCCCTCCCAGGCCGAGGCAGCCACAATGGGTGTTGCCGCTACCTTCAGCGTGAAGGACGCAAGGGAAAATGGCATCGTCATCGGCCGCGAAGACCGCGCGCTGGGCATCGACGTCTCGCTTCAGCCTTTCGTCAATATCGACCGCGACCTCGAGTATGGGCGCGGCTACAACACGTTTGGTGAGGACCCATTCCTCACCGGCCAGATCGGCGCCGCGGAAATCGAGGGCATCCAATCGCAGCACGTCATGGCGCAAGTGAAACACTTTGTGGGTTACGACTCTGACAGCGCGAGCACCCGCATTGACGACCAGACACTGCATGAGGTCTACGTGGCGCCGTTCGACGCCGCCGTTAAGGCCGGTGCCTCGTCCATCATGTGTTCCTATAACCTGATCAACGGCACTTATGCCTGCGGCAATCAGTCCACACTCACTAAAATCCTGCGCGACGAAATCGGCTTCAAAGGCTTCGTTACCTCCGACTGGGGTGCAACCCACGCGGTCACGTTCATCAATTCCGGTCTCGATATGGAGATGCCCGGCGAGCCCGCGCCGAATGGCAGCGGCGTCTCGTTCTTCGACACTCAGCCTGCGCCACCTCCCCAACGAATAGACCCTGCCGGCAGCGAAACAACGAACGACGACATGACAGACATGTACGGCGGACATGTTCCTGAAGAGCCGGCACTGCAGCACGAAGACGGAGGCGACGTTGGTGTAAAGCTGAATCCCGAAAAGATGCCCGAAGCCCTCAAGGACGGCAAGGTCAGCGAGGCGGCCATCACCCGAGCCGCGGGACGCGTGCTGTACGAGATTGTCCGCTTCGGCTATATGAACGGCCTGTCCAAGCACGAAGTAACGGAGCAGGCCATCGAGGCAAACGCCAGGATCATCGAAAAAACCGGTGAGGATGCCGCCGTGCTGTTGAAAAATGACGGTGACGTGCTGCCTCTGAAATCCACCGATCTCAACTCCTTAGTGCTGATCGGCCCTACCGCCGGCCAGATCGACTCAATCGGTATCAACGGTGAACGCTCCGTCGGATTGCCATCGCGCCAGGTCGGCCCCCTCGCAGCCATGAAGAAGATCTCGGGCAACTCCCACATCGACTTCGCCGTAGACGACGACATGACCGGAACGACAATTCCGGCCAGCGCGCTCAGTCACGATGGCAAGCCGGGGCTCGAGCGCATTAATGCTGGCAAATCGCAGACAGATCCAACACTCAACTTCACCGTGAGGAACGGCAATGCCCTGCCCCCCAACTCCGCAATGACATGGAAGGGCGTTCTCACAGTTCCTCATGCCGGCAACTATTGGCTATATCTTCAAGCACTTGGCACCAACGCTATCATCTCGCTCGATGGCAGGCGTCTCGCTGGCACCGGCGCCTCTCAGGGCGGCGTGCACGGAGATATCCTGCAGGCCAACCAGGACAATGTCCTTCCCACTACGGACGGCCTCGATAACGTGCGTCGTGCCGTTGATCTCACCGCTGGTCCACATGCGATCGAGATCAGCATTGGTCCTGACAGTTCCAATGCACCCGTGCAGGTGCGCCTCAACTGGTACACACCGGAGCAGCGCAAGGCCGACCACGAGGCTGCCATTGCCGCGGCTAAGAACGCCAAGATCGCCGTGGTGTTTCTGTGGACGCGCCTTGAGCCCGTCTTCGGCCTGCCCGGTGAGCAGAACCAGCTGGTCGAGGAAGTAGCCGCAGTCAACCCCAACACCGTCGTCGTCCTCAACACGAGCCAGCCTGTTGCCCTGCCCTGGGTCGACAAGGTGAAAGCGGTCCTCGAAATGTGGTGGCCCGGCGACGAGGGCGGATGGTCCACTGCCAATCTTCTTCTGGGTAAGACCAGTCCTGCTGGCCGCCTGCCCATAACCTGGGGTAAGAACCTCACTGACTACGCTGCCACCGACCCGAAGCATCCGGAGCGCTCCCACAAGGGTGTCGACGGAAAGACAACCTACAGTGAAGGTGTGAACGTCGGCTACCGCTGGTTCGACAAGGAGAAGATCGATCCGCTCTTCGCGTTTGGCCACGGCCTTAGCTACACCACGTTTGAGTACTCAGGCCTAAAGGTTGAGAAGGCTCACAACGGAGGCCTCAACGTGAGCGTCAACATCAAGAACACCGGCAAGATGGACTCTGATGAAGTGCCGCAAGTCTATCTGGGCACACCCAGCGAAATCCCCGCCGGGGTGCAGTTCCCGGTGCGAGCTCTCGTCGCTTTTGACCGGGTCCACATCGCCTCGGGTCAATCGAAAGCCGTGGCTCTGCACGTTGCGCCAAGGCAGTTGCAATACTGGTCCACAGTCGGATCGGAGTGGGTCACCGCCAGCGGCAAACGAACCGTGAGCGTCGGCACTTCTTCGCGTGACTTGCGTCTGGAGCGAACCATTGACTATTAATTGCCCGCATTCTCTCTCGCGCGCAGATCGTGTACGAAGATTTCGCCTTCGCGAGACTAGCGGAGAGGGGATGCCGAGGGAATTTGGAAGCCTGTTCGGGCTAGCCACGAACTGCCTGAGACCTAAAACCAGTCGAAGACCAACACTGGCCGCCAAGAAACGGGAACGATCAAAACTTGCCGAACCAGAATCGCACCAACACAGCATCACGCTATCCGGCCTACTTTGTTTTCTGGAGATGTCATCTTGGCAAATGCTCGTTTGACTGTTTTCTTGTACTGTTCTTTGTTGGCTGCATCCACACTGAGCCCTTCTAGCTATCTTGTCGCCCAGGAAAAGGGTCCGCTGCCAGTCATGCCTGAACCCGCGCATGTGATGCAGGGGGAAGGCGAATTTTTCATCGATGGAAACTTTGGCGTAGCCATGAAAGGCTACGATGAACCTCGTCTGGTGCGCGCGCAGCAACGCTTTCTCAGTATCCTCTCGAAGGAAACCGGCATTCCGTTCAAGCGCGAAGCAGTCGCCGGCCAGTCGTACTTCATCATTCAAACTGCCGGACCCAGTGCAGCGGTTCAGCAACTCGACGAAGATGAATTTTACCACCTTGCGATTTCAACCACCGATGTTGAGTTGAAGGCACCCAATCCGCTGGGCGTGCTTCGCGGTCTGCAGACCTTTCTACAACTGGTCCGGATCAACGCAAAAGGCTTCAGCGTTCCCGTCGTCACTATCGATGACGCGCCGCGTTTTCCGTGGCGTGGATTACTGATTGACTCTGGACACCGTTTCGTCCCTATCCCGGCAGTTAAGCGCAATCTAGACGCGATGGAGGCAGTAAAGCTGAATGTCTTTCACTGGCGTTTTGCAGACGACCAGGGATTTCATATCGAGAGCAAGAAGTTCCCGCTCCTGCAAGAGAAGGCATCCGGCGGACTCTACTACTCCCAAGACGAAGTCCGCGAAATTGTTGAGTACGCTCGCGACCGCGGCATCAGGGTAGTTCCAGAGTTCGATATGCCTTGCCACACGAAGTCGTGGTTCCAGGGCTACCCTGACCTGTCCGGTGGCAAAGACCCTTCGCAAAGCTCGGCCATGGATCCATCGCGCGAAAGCACCTACAAGTTTCTTGAAGGATTTATCGGAGAGATGTCTGCACTATTTCCCGATTCCTACTTTCACACAGGGGCGACGAATGCGACATGAAAGAGTGGGAAACCAATCCGCCTGTCAAAGAGTATATGCGGGCGCATTCCATTAAGGATGGTGCAGCCCTTCAGGTGCGTTTCACTGCCAGGGTCCAGAAGATCGTTTCCGCCCACAAGAAAATCATGGAGGGATGGGACGAAGTTTTGCAGTCCGACACTCCAAAGGACGTTGTGATTCAATCTTGGCGCGGGCCAAGCTCATTGGCAGACGCCGCACGAAGCGGCAACCGCGGCGTCCTCTCATCTGGCTACTACATCGATCTGAATCAGTCAGCGGCAGAACACTACCTAGTCGATCCACTAGGAGACAACTCTGCCGCGCTTACACCAGAGCAGAAGAACCGCATTCTTGGCGGCGAGGCCACCATGTGGACAGATATAGTCTCCGCCGACAATATGGACAATCGAATCTGGCCGCGCACCGCCGCGATCGCCGAGCGCTTGTGGTCCCCAGAGCATACAAAGGACGTCCACTCGATGTACCAACGTCTTGCAATCGTTTCGCAGAAGCTCGAATATTATGGCCCGCGTCACCGCCTCATCACCGATGAAATGCTGGAGCGCATGAGCGGCGATCCCAATCCCGAAGCGCTCAAGGTGCTTGCGGCTGTCGTGCAGCCTCCCAGGATGTATGAACGTCAGCAACTGCGAAGCGATTTTACTGCGCTCAACCGTCTTGACGATGCCGTGTCCCCCGAGAGCGATACAGCGCGTCAATTTGATGGCATTGCACAGAGGATCAGCTCAGGAAAAGCAACTGCTCAGGATTGGATGCAGGCTCGCGCATGGCTTGAACTATGGAGGGACAACGATGCGAAGCTGCAACCAATGCTGAAGCGCTCATTCCTGACCCAGGAGTTGGCGCCCGTATCGAGTAACCTGCGCCGCGTTGCAGAGATTGGCCTGCAGGTCTTGGATGATCTGCACGAGCACCATTCTGTTAACGCAGATTTGAGGCAGCGAAATCTCGAATTCCTCAGATCCGCCGCAGAACCGCAGGCGGTGCTGCTCCTGATGCCAGCTTCGTCGGTAGAAAGACTCGTGCAGGCTTCCCAAACCCAGTAGCATATTGGGCTTCTTCATTCGATTCGTTGCATTTGCGACGGCGACGGGGTTCCGGGTTCTTCGTATTTAGCCCACAATCTCCGCCGTCGTCTTAGCTGAGAAAGATCATTCCAAAGATGGAATTCGGATGGTACGAAGGTTGATGAGCTAGTGAGCAACCTCTGGACTGTGAGGCGGTAGACTGCTCGCGCTCAATAGCCAGCGGCACCGTCACACGTGGGGTCGTTGAGCAGGTAATTGATCACGATTCGTCTGGCTCAATCATCGCTGACGGGCGCATCCATGCCGGAACCAGCCAAGAGACTGGCTCCGACAAAGCGCGCCCTGACGCCCACGTGGCACCCCGATCGCTCAACGAGATACTTTAGATACTCATACAACCTAAGGTTTGACAAGCAGGTTATCGAATTGAATGTGATCCCATCCAGTCGCCAATGCGAACATTCCATGCGAATGGGCTGAGCTCTCGACCATAGCGAGCGGCTTGCCGTCGAGCGAGGCGGTTATCTGCTTTCCATGGAAGCTCAACTCGAGCCGATGCCATTGGTTGTGGTCGATCGTAGTATGTCCGGACGCCAGCGTTTCCGTAGGCTTCTTATACTGAGTGGAAACCATTTCCCAGGTACCATCAGGCTTCACTTGCAACACATAGGCGCTTGGCAATCGCGCCTTGTCCTCCCAAAACACATCCGCCGCATCAATCCGGCCCATAATAGCTGCCGGCGCCTCCGAAAGGAATCGCACATCGGCAGCAACACTATAGTCTGTCCAACCCACGTCTCCAGTCAGGGTGAATGGGTCAGGGAAGGGACCCCAGGGAATCGGTTTATCCGAGATCACTTGTTCCAGGCAATGACCGGACCGTCCGTTGCAATCACGAACCTCAAACGCACCATCCTGATCGGCAAGATACTTCGGTGTGTGCCCCAGCTTAGTCTTTTCAAAGTTATCTGCATACGGAAGGGGGAACTGCTTTGCAGCGGGTGGCTTCGCGGAACCTTTTCCTTGTCCAATGGTTGTAGTCAAGGAATAAAGCGAATCTGGATCAAAGGTGTAACTGAGCGTACCGTTCACCGGTTTCACATCGGCGACATGTTCAAAGGTTCGAGAGCCGTTCGTCTCCCAGATATGGACTACTTCAGCGTCAAGGCCGCCAGCGAGGCGGAAAGAAACTGTTCGCGGGGATTTGGCATCGATCGTTTCCAGAACTACGCTCCAATCCTTCCTGTTGGGGGAACGGAGCGAGACATAGCTTCCCTTCTCCGGAAGATTGCCTGATGCGGAGTCGAGATACTGCCATCCGGGCTGCGCAAACTGTGTCGTGTGAGCCGTAGCCCAGATTGTGCCCTGAACGTCGTAGTGTCCAGACCACGGAGTATTGGCATACATCAACCCGGAGTTAGGCGCGGCAAGATTGTCGTAATAAGACGTGACCGGGCTCCATATCTCCGTGGCTGTCAGTGAGCCATGTAGGTAGTTGTTGTTGTAGACGTGAGCGAGAATGCGTCCGCCATTTGGCCAGTTGCGACTGACGAACGGTCCACCTCCACCGTTCGGCTGATCTTCGCTTGACCAAAGCGGCTTGTCTGTTTTGCGGGCCGCATCTGGGGTGGGAACTCCGCCGTCCCAAAACGGATAGTGCAGACCGATAATGTCAATCGAGGCAGCCAGGTTTGCGTCTTTCAGGATATCGTTCGCGATCGACCATTGGTCCCCTGGGTTCCCGTCGCAGCAGACGATCCGGGTGGGCAGATGGTCAGCTTTGAAGCGACTGTGTAGTTCCTTGATGTAATTCAAGTCATACGCGGTCTCATTCCATATACCAGCATAGGCGATATCCAGAGAGTAATCGCGCTTTGCAGTGTGGATGAAGTCCGTAACATAATCCACCATTTTGGTGGAATAGAGAGTTTCTTTGCCGCCCGAATTGGAGCCAACCCACTTGGGCGCGCCCCACGGAAGGACTTCAAGGATGATTTGCGGATTCCGCTTGTGCGCCTCAGTCATGAGCCACCATTCGTAGCCTCGTGTTGAGTCATGGTCCGTAGCTGTGCGCATGTGACTTGGCTCGGAACCATCTGTCGAATTCACATCTGCGCCGATTTCAACCTTCAGACGCTGCAGGGCTGCACCATAACCCGGCTTGAATAGGTAATCAAGAATCTGGCTGCGCTGTGGCTCTGGATAGTCGATTAGGAGGCGAGAAGAAGCGCCCGCGCTCACAGCGCCGATGCCGTCAAATACTCTTCCCGTGCTGGTACCATCCAAAACCACGTTTGTCTGCTGGCCGTTTGCGACCACACCGCTGAGGGACAGTGACAATAGGAGCGCAGACATCCGCAGACGCACCCTCCGATTCTCTCTTGCATTTCCATTCAAAATCCGTCTTCCCGTAAGCATCTCGTTTCTCCAGTTAGTTGCTGATTCTCAAGCTCTCCTCGATCTCCTCGAGTGTCTTTCCTTTTGTTTCCGACAATCTCTGATAAAGAAAAAGAGCGCCGGCCAAGCATACCGCGGCATAGGTCCAAAACGCTCCTGCCGCTCCCAACTGCGCATTCACGAGCGGAAAGGTGTAGGTGAGCAAGAAGCATGCGGTCCGCAGCGAAGTAACAGCGATAGACACGGCGCTCGATGCAGGAGACCGTGCCGGGCCCATTCGCTTTGCTCACCAGATTTCCTCCTCAATTCCATCGACCAGCCGCTCGGAACGCTGCTGAATCTGAAGAAGTATTCAACAGTTCATGCTGTCGGCCTCTGCCATCTCTGCTTTGGTCTCCAGTCTCTCCATACGCACGGACTCGAGGGTCGCCTCGTTGTGCACCTCATCGAAGGCCATTAGCAGAGTTGCAGCCAGTGCCAGTAGAATGCCAAGAAGATTCAGGCGGGTTGGCAAGGCATGATACAGAAGGAGGGACAGAATGATAGTTACAACAGGGAAAAGTCCATTCACCGTGGGGACGACAATAATTGCCTTGCCAAAGCGAATGGCATAAACGAAGAGGAGGCATCCCCATGCGTTCAGACTCTGAATTAATGCAGTCAGAGGCGCACCCTTGAGTCCCGAATTGATAGGAACGGAGAAATCTGTCATCCAGAGTGCGAAGGGGCTGAGCATCAACCCGGTCAGTGTCATGTAAAAAAAGAGATCTTCTGAGGAGATTGAATTCGCAGAAGACTTCATGAAATACGCCTGCACTCCCCAGAGCAGAAAGATCAGAATCGAGAGAATCAGCCAAAGATGGCCATGGACAGGACTCGAGTCAGGTTCTTGCAATGCAAGCAGGAAAATTGCCGGCATGGACAATAGGATGCCCAGGGTAGCGATGCCCCGTGCTCGCTCTTGGAGCAGGGTCGCAGACAGAAGAATCGTAACCGCAGGGGAAAGACAGATGATCGGGAAAATAATGTACGCCGGTCCCCTGGTCAAAACCCAAAAGAGGAGCAATTGGCCCGATGCACCGGAGAAGCCAACAGCGCTTCCATAAAGAATCGTACGAGGGGAAATATCCACCTTCCATTTGTTGCGCCAAAGAACAAAGAGCGATACCGGAATCATGGTCATGGACCAGACCACGTATCCAAGTGTGGCGGGGAATGGAGGCGATATCCATTTCTCTGGATACTCGGTAAGAGCACCCCAGACTCCCCAGAGCATAGGAGTTGCAAGAGCGAAAAGAAGCCAGCGTGAAATCTTCACCGTGTACCACCTGCGGCCGATTCCTCCTCAAGCTCACGGAGAGATAGGCCACCTTCATCTGTGACAATGTAAGAACACAGACGGAAGGAATCGCAGTCTCTTCCCGCAAGTCTTGCCAGACGTTCAGCGGCGAGCTGAAGCGGGATGATGTCGATGATGAACTGCCATTCAGAGGGAATGGCCGGGAGCCTCAGAAAAAGATTTGCGGGGGATTCCTCGATGTGTTCGCCAATCAACAGCACCTTTGCTCCCAGAGTTCGCAGATCGCTCGCGAGCTTCAAGTCGTGGTATTGAAGATGATCCTTGTCTAGCCACATTGCGACGCGTAATCCTTCTCTCACCATCTCCTGAGGACCGTGGCGAAAACCGCTCGTCGTGAGCGCAGTGGCAGTGCTCTTGGCGGCTTCCTCCCACAAGAGTCGTGCTTCATTGCAACTGGCTACACTTGCTCCCCGGGCAAGAAAATAATAAGGGGTATCGACAGCAAGCCAGTCACTCGCGTCAAGTTGCTGCACCCAATCGGCAATGGAGTGTTGGGCATTTACGAGAGAGCAGTCCAGCTTCTCGGCAATCTGATCAATCTCTTCGCCGCATGATAGTGCAGCAAGCAGACAACCTGCCAAAGCGATCCCGGAGTACATCGTTACAGATACGTTCCTGTCAAAAGAAGATTGCAGATCAATGACGCGAGCAGATTCGAGCGCCATCGGACTCTGAGGATCATTGGTGATCGATACAATCGATACATTCCGTGTGCGGAGGTTGCGCGCCAGATCGACAACCTCTTTACTCTTGCCACTGCGGGACAAAAGGAGAACACAGGAGTTTTCAGCGAGGTCAGCGTGATAGAGCAATTCAGCAGCGTCGAAGAGGACACCTGGGCGTTTGCGAGCGTGAAAGAAGGAAGCCACAGCCATTCCAGCATGCCAGCTCGCACCCATCCCCGCGATGTATAACGCATTATGCTGGGACAGCACATTAGCAGCCTGCATGTACAAATTTCTGTTCTCGCCGATTGCAGAGGACAGGATATTCCGCAATGCACCTGGCTCTCTCTGAATGTCTTCAAAGAAATGGGTCATTCGCATATCTCTAGGCCAGACTCTCATTCGAGGCGATACCTGAATCGCAGATCTGACCTGCGACTCCGCCGGCATATCGAAGACTGGATACGGCGCATTTATGCGCTAGCGTGAGGCAGTCATCAATCTTCCCTCTTCGGAGCCACGTGCACAGAAACCCTGCGTCGAAATTATCTCCCGCTCCGGTTGGGTCGACAATATGGTTGGGCCGGATCTGTGACTCAGACGCGCGCAATTCCCAGAAGTGCTCGCCCTTCACCTGCCAGCGCCCCGTTCTCGCCTCGTTTTACTACCACGAGCGATCCGTATTGAGCCAATGCGCGTGCAGCGGAAAAAACATCGGTCTGCTTTGAAATCGCCAGCGCCTCCGCTTCGTTTGGAATAAAGACATCCACCAATGGAAGCAATTCCAAGACCCCCTCCCAACGCTCCGCTGGGTCCCAATTGTATCCAAGGAAGTTGAAACTCCGGAGCGGCGGCAGAGTTCCAACCAATTTATCCATGCAGGTCGAAGATGACGCATGAGGAAATATCCTGCAATATGCCAATGTCGGCAAGACATGAGCAGTTCAGGACCCGGGTAGGTAGGAAACCGCTTTCCGAAACCGCCACCATACTGGTAGCATAGGTTTGTCAATAGGCCCCTGCCGCCGCCCGCTACAATCAGCGTGCCTCGCGAAGCCCGGGGGAGACCTCATTCTTCGCTTTTTGGGAAAATGCTTCGGCTGGAACACAACGTGGTTCAGAACAGATGTTTGGAAACAGACTTCTTGGTGCGCGAGTCCATTGCGACCTGAGCGGAAAGACCGGAAGCTGACTTTGCAATGAGATCTCTTGTACGAACTTGTCTGTCAGCTGACCCAAAAGAGCGGATAGGTTAGAAACCGAATTAGTGGCAACCAAAAGTCAGTGATTGGTCTCTAACCGTTTCCAATCCAAAACATGCAGAATATAGGCCCCAGCGCCGTACCCGACCATGGGCAGGGCTCCCGTCGGATCGCCCAGCGCGCCGGGAAACAGGCGGCAAGGCACGGCAACATACATCTCGGGAACGACGTTGTGGTCGGCGGCTGCCTTGTCAACAATGCGTTTGAGTATCGCGGCTGCCTCGGGATCCCTTCCTAGCCGTCGATACACTTCGGCCATGCTGAGATCCACAAACAGGAACTCCTGCCTCTCGTACCAATACTCAAAGATGGCCGGATCTGTGTATGTGCTGCGGACGCGCCGATATCCGCCGGAAGCCACCTTGAGAAGTTCCACCCTCTCCACCGCATCCCGCACGACAGCAGGGTCGGTGACGACGCGGAAATTGATGATCGCCAGCAGGGCACCGTCAATATCGTTCTTCACTCCTTCTTCCAGCGTTCCACGCAGCTTCCCATCCCTGACGAAGGCCGCGCTGAACCCCTTCTCCAGCAGGGCCGCCTGGCGCAAGACTTCGGCTCGAGTCGCCTCGTCACCCGCGCGCTGCGCGACTGCGGCGAATTCTCTCAGTCCCACGATCGCCATCGCTGTCGAAAAAGCGAAATGCTTCTTGTCTTTCTGGCGTTCCTCCCAGATCGATGTATCGGCCGCCACGATCAAGCCTTCGTCGTACTTCTCCAGATTTGCCAGCAACGGTTTCACCACATAATCCTTGGCGCTCTCATACATGCGTCCCCGATATGTTGGCGTGCTGAGCAAGTCGGGCTCTTCGTACTTTCGCAGGTACTCGCCCAGTACCCACAGCACTTCGCCCCAATCGTCAAACTCAATATTGGTGCTGCCTTCCTGTGTAAAGAATGGTTCTTCGGAGCCATCGCCGAAATAACGCACCACCGAGATCTGGTAGTCGGCGCCTCTTGTCTCGTCACGCATCTTTCCTGTTGGTTGCGCGTTGAAGTACGCCAGCAGCGCTGCACGCGCCTCGTCCCTGTGGCCCATGCGCGCGAGCGCAACAGCCGCATAAGCCATGTCGCGCACCCACGGCGTGAACCACACCCCGTCTGGCAAACTGGCAACAATCAGGCCGTTGCTATTCCGTCCGGGACGGTTGGGTTCCCGGCTCTGCGCAATGCGGAGCATGACTTCGCTCTGACGCCAGAGGTGCCGCTCTTCTTCACCGTCGAAATGAATAGCCGGCCTCGCTCGCCAGCGCTCCAGCTCCGCAATCTCGCGTTTGGCCAACGCCTGCGGCGCGAGTCCGGCCTGCCAGGTGTTGAAATCGTTCGCAGCCTGCGCCAGTTCGTCATCACTCTCGACGGAGATCAGAGCCCACGCCAAACTACCGCTCGGAAACTGCTCACCTCGCGCCGGTTTGATCTGCTTTGGTCCCAGCGGAATGAGTAACAAGGACTCTGCGATATCGTCGAACTTCAGCCACTGCATTTCGGCGCCAAACATCCTGACGGTTCTTTGAGACCTGACCGGTCGGCTCCACTCCACGTACAGCCCGCCTTGCTTTGCCCTGTCAGAACCAGGCTCCCAACTGACAATGAGAGCAGCCTCCCTTAAGCCAAAGGGCATGAAGACAAGGCCCCTGCCCTCGCTGCTGCGCGCGTCAATAACATGAGAATCATTCTCGTACTCTGCCGAAGCGCCGCGCGTCACTCCGCCACTCCAGCCAAGGGCCTTGATGAAGTTGGCGGCCTCGACTCCTTCGCTGAGAGGGTTCTTGGGATCCGGTCGAACAAAGCTGTAGGGATGCGCGTAGAACTTGGATACGGTGGCGTTCTCCGGCGACACCACTGCGAAGCCAAAGCCGTTGCCGGTGACCAGATGGGAGGCAGCGGCAGGCAAGCATGTAAAGAGGCCGAAGCAGATTTGAGCAACAAGAAGGCGTGCAAAAGGCATGGACGATCATTATGGATTTCATGCCCGGGGTTGTGCAACTTACTCACAGGCGATGGGATTGGGTTGTTGTGAATCTTTGCTGCTGGATTCGATACTGCGCATCGGATTTCTGCCTTGTCCGGCATATGCATTTTGGAGATCGATCGGCGCGAGAATATCGAAGCCAAAACAGAAACAACTCCGCAGAGTGTTCGACAGAGGCCACACAACATCAAACTCGTGGCAATGAACTTCGACCGCGAAAATCTCGGCGGCGCTCTGTCACCCGCATGGGTGGACCTCCTTTGGCTCCCAGGTGTTCGGCTAATAGGCAAAGACCGGCGTGAACTCAGCCTCCTCAACGTGATCCTGTCGGACGAAGAGTGTTGAGCTTCCACTTCGGACGGATAAAGTGACATGTGTATCCGTTTGGATGACGTTCGAGATAGTCCTGGTGCTCCGGCTCTGCTTGCCAGAACGTGGCGGCAGGAGAAACCTCAGTTACGACCTTCCCTGGCCAGATTCCCGAGGCGTCGATATCGGCGATCGTTTTGTCAGCGATTTGTTTCTGTGCTTCGCTGGTGTAGAAGATAGCTGAGCGATAGCTTGAGCCATAATCGTTTCCCTGACTGTCGGGCGTCGTTGGATCGTGAATCTGGAAGAAAAATTCAAGGATTTCGCGATAGGTCTGCTTATCGGGGTCAAAGATGATTTCGATGGCTTCCGCATGCCCCTCATGGTTTCGGTAAGTGGCGTTGGCCACTTCGCCGCCTGTATAACCGACACGGGTCGAGATAACGCCTGTGAAGCGACGGAATAGATCTTGCATGCCCCAGAAACAGCCGCCCGCGAGAATCGCTTTCTCCGTAGAGTTGCTCATATTACTTCTCACCTTCCTGTGATTCGAACAGCCTGGTGTATTGGCCGTAACCTTCGCTTTCGAACTCATCGAGTGGGATAAACCGAAGAGACGCCGAGTTGATGCAATATCTCAGCCCGCCCATCGCGCGCGGACCATCATCAAAAACATGGCCAAGATGGCTATCGCCATGTGTGGATCGGACCTCGGTCCGCTTCATTCCATGAGTGGTGTCCTGGTTTTCCACCACATACTCTGGGTCGATGGGTTTGGTGAAGCTGGGCCATCCAGAATGACTCTCGAACTTATCCGTGGAGGCAAATAAAGGTTCTCCTGACACAACGTCGACGTAAATACCAGGCTCCTTATTGTCCCAATACTCATTCTCGAATGGCCGTTCAGTGCCATCACGCTGCGTCACCCGATATTCGTCTGGGGACAACTTAGATATGGCGTCTGGATTTTTGCGGTATTCTGGCATATCTCATCTCCTGACTTTCCAATTGTGACGTTCTCGCCCTTCGTCGAGACGACTCTGAAGATCGATGGTCGCATCAAGCAAACTGATTTACTAAACAGATGTAACCTGTCTCCGGAGCCTTGAAAAAGGAATGGGGGCAATCGAGATGATTGCGCCATCCCTCCTTAGCTGCTAATTGCGGCCTGCCATTACGCCGCCATCCACCGGCAAGATGATACCAGTAATCCACGCACTCTCATCGGACGCTAGGAAGAGGATTGCGCCGGCGACATCCCCAGGTTGCCCGATACGCCCCAATGGGTGGAAGGCATTGAAAGTAGGAAGAACTTTCGGCACCTCGTCCTTCGAGAGAAACGTAGAGTAGATTGGGGTCTCAACCACCGCCGGAGCAACCGCGTTGACCCTGATCTTGTCAGCTGCCAATTCGAGGGCCAGATTGTGCACGAGGGCATGAACGCCTGCATTAGCTACTGAATAGGCAGAGGACGGGGTTGCACCGATGGCCTGAAGAGCCCATAGAGAACCGGTCTGAACGATCGCGCCGCCACCGCGCTTCTTCATCGCCTTCGCGGCTGCCTGTGCCATGAAGAATTTGCCCTTCAGAATCGTGTTGAGGAAGCCATCATACTGCTCTTCGGTAACCTCGGAGAACGGTATCGGCTTGAAGATCCCAGCATTGTTTATGAGAACATCCAAGCCTCCAAACTCTTTCTCGGCGAGATCTACGAGAGCAGCTCCGGTTGCAGGCTTTCCGATATCTCCAGCGAGGACGCGGACCGCGCCGGGGTCTTCCGAGACCTCTTTGGCGGCGGCATGAAGTTTTTTCTCATCTCGTCCGCCAAGAACGACCGATGCGCCGTGGGCGACAAGACGCTTAGCGGCCTCTTTCCCGATCCCAGAGCTGCCGCCAGTAACGATTGCTACTTTTCCCTTGAAATGCATGAAATCCTTCCTGTTGTTGTAATTCGTTAGCGGAGTGAAGACCGCTTGCCAGACCCAGGTCCTGCAAGCCGACCGACAATGTGTTCTACACGCGATCGCGCAGAAATTTGGGCAGTGATGTGGCGGCGATCAGAGAATCAGCAGGTTCCATATCGAAGCGCCGAGCAATGTGAAATCTTTGATTTCTGTCCAGATGCTGTATCCCCAACTCAGCAATGAAATCAGTAGTTCGATACCTTTTGCTTCGTATTCTGTGAATTTGTGCCATTCTTCGAGTCTTGGTGCTGTGAAACATCGTTGATGAGTTGTTCATCGTAATTCCTCTTCTTTCTTTTCTTGGCGGCGCTCTTGAGTGGGACCGGGTGTCCCGGTTGGGTGTAAAGGAAGCCTTTGTTTGGCGGCTACAAAACAAACTCCAGTACATGTGCGATTGTGCGCTTAAAAGCAATCCCTCCATCCTCAAAAGCCACAGTAACGACGCTGTAGTCTTCTCTAGGTTCTCCTCACGAAGCCAAGCGCCCGAGAAGGGTTAGTATGCTTTCATCCCTATATCTCCCTGTGAGATGCTTCAATTTGTGACCTGTTCACTTGATGCGGGACGCTTCATTGTTTTCATCGAGCTGTACCGTGTCCTTCTACCGCTTATAGATCGTTTGGGTTATTAGGGTGCCCACATCAGCTGAAGAGAAGGCAGCCCTCGATCTCGTTCTTACAAGCGACAGGCGCTTCGCAAGCGGAGGTCGCCTATGAATGGTTCAACGTCACCGGCGCGAGCCCAAGCGAAATTATTATTGGCATTCAATGCCGGCCCGGCAATGATTCCGCCAAGACGGTGCGGGCGTACTCACTCGGATCGATCAGTTCCTCAAAAACTCTGAGTCAATCTCAACCTCTGAGACATGGTCGAAATAATTGCTGATCGTCTTGAGTCCGACGCCCACGAGAACTTCAAGCAGCTGGTCTTTGCAGTATCCTGCCGCGACAAATGCGTCAATCGTCGTCCTCGGAGCGAATCCACGCTGCGAGACCAACTGTCTTGTGAGGTCGACCAAAGCATTTAGTTTGGGATCGGACAGTGGTCTGTCATTCTCGATCGCGACGATCGCATCGCCTGGTACGTTAGTAAAGAACCTTGCGAGCGCGCTGTGCGAGGTTGTGCAGTACCTGCAAGCATTTTCCTTGCTAGCGGCCAAGAGAACAATTTGCTGTTCTCCGGGAGTGAGGGTGCCGTGCTGGAAATCGAGAACAGCATTGAGGTATACCCTTAGTGCTGAAGGCGAGTGAGCCATGGTTGCGATTAGGTTGGGCACGAATCCGAAGTATCGACGAGCCTGTTCTAGCAAAGTCCTCGATGCCAGAGGAGCGTCATGCATCAAAAGCGGAGTGAAAAGGGGGGCTTCTGTTGTGTTCATACGAGTGGTTCCTTCAAATCGTTCTATAGTGGGTGCGAATCCATTGGTTGCTGTCTTGCTCTGTTATGATTCGTCCGCTCACGTCTTTCATTGCGAGCCCGTCTCCGGTGAATCCATAAGGGAATAAACGATCACTCAGAGGTCGCTAGCTACACTCCGGGCCATGGTCTGACCGCCGCTCAACGATTCGTTGTTCGCGATCAAGGCTTGAGCAGCAACGCGTAACGTTCCTTCAGCTCGGGATGACGCGCTAGATGTTCCTTCGCAAACGGGCACACGATGCGGAGACGAGACGAATCACGCGAGGCCAATTGGACAGCCTCTTCTACGAGCTTTCCTCCAATGCCCATGTGTTGCAGCGATGGTGGGACCTCGGTGTGCCAGATCGTCATCTGTTTTTTGTCGTCGATGGAGTAGCTTAGAAAGGCGACGGAGTCTCCCACGCGTTCTTCGAGTCGGTGTATTCTCACCTTATTCCGAGTCTTGGTTTTGATTAAGGCTTCCACTTCGTCGATCGTCATCACATAGTCCTCTTTTCTTCGAACGTACGTACTTCTCTTGCGAGAAGCGTCCTGGGAATGGGTCGAAAAGTCTGTTTTCTGGCCCCATAGGGGCGCTCGGTCGAGCGGGCGCCGCCTGGCGATTCCGGCAGACGGCTCCCGATTTGATTACGAGTTCGTGAAAATACCACTCCTTCGACGAGCTGTTAAGCCAACTTAAAATCATCGAGGACAGATGGATAGCTGAACGTGACTAGGACGGTGCATCCTGTCTTCGTCGTATGGGGACCGTGAATGGTATTTGGCTTGATATTGAATACCGTGCCCTTCGGATACGAGATGCCTTCGCTTATGAAGTCACCGTCAAGGACGTACGACATTTCGGTTGTTCGCTCGTGTAGGTGTCTTGGAACTTCGCTCCCTGGCTCCATTGTCAGTAGGGCCACTGCTGGACCCAAGGACTGATCACTATTTAAGACTTTGAGGGTGGCATTCCCTTTGGTCTTTGGAAATGGTGCCGGTATAGCCTCGATCTTCGAGACTTCGACAGTTTGTGTAACACTCATAACATTCTCCTTTTTTTGTCCCCCGTACTCCCAAAAGGTCGAGAGCGCGGAATACTTGTAGGCTAATCATCAAATCGGACAAATTGGCTGACCTTCAGAACAGCCGGAGGCCTGCATTTTTCTATAGGAGCGTTGTTCCGCTATCTATTCGAGTTCCAAGAGGCCACGTCGAAAGCCGATGGTCACGGCGTGGGTCCGGTCATTTGCCTGGAGCTTTTCGACGATGTTCCTGATGTGGAAATTGACCGTCGTTTCGGAAATTCCTAAGCATGGGCCGATCTGTTTGTTCCGATAGCCATCTCGGATCAGCCTCAGGACTGAGATCTCCCGTGGAGAAAGCTCTTCCTGTCCTAGATGTTCTGCGATCGTGCGCGCTACCTCGGAAGGGATGTGTCTACGGCCCTCAGAGACCCAACGGATCACGCGCAACATCTCTGCTTTTGGGGTGTTCTTCAAAACATAGGCGGTAGCCCCCGCATTGAGCGCACGGCGTACCTCCATATCTCGTTTCGAAGTACTCACCATCATCACGATCGCTCGAGGGCTTTCCTTCCGAATGGCAATCAGCGCATCGGTACCGCTAGCGCCTGGAAGTCTCTGACCCATAATCGTCACGTCTGGGCGGATGCGACGAAACTGAGAAAGAGCATCCTCCGCGTTCTCCGCCTGACCGACAAGGAACAAATCAGGCTCCGACTGGATGACCATACTCAACCCTTCGCGAAAAATCGGGTTGTCATCGACCAACAATATCTTTACGGGTTTCGGTGGCGGCATATCGCACCTCCAATCAAACTAAGCTATATATTTCTCAATCGAATGACGGTAAAGGACTCTACCGCACACTGAACCATCTTCGCGACGGCATCTGGTCACATCATGTACAGCAAACGGCTCTCCCGGAGATCGAGCTCTCGCTCCTTGAATTCGCTGTTCTATTACGCGGAGCGTTCACGCTATCGAAGTTAGTGTTACTCCCGCTCAGTTTCGTGATCGATTCAGAAGCTTGTCCAACGTGAATCGGTCAGGCTCCCAGAACGCGAGTAAGAATGCTGCAGCGGCCGCCGAGAAGACCGAATAGTCGAATGGCGCCTTGATGCCGAGACCTGTGACCATGCCCATAGCAAATAACAAAAGGAGAAGACCGGAAAGGACGGAGGTCATTCGTATTTTGAAGCCTGCCATGAGCAATATCCCAAAGAATGTCTCCGCGACGGTAGCTGCCCATGCAAACGACACCGTCAATGAACTGGGGAAGAGAGACGTCACTGCGCCCGTGTACTCCACGAAATGAGCGAAATCTCCCCAGGATACGTTCTTTGCCCCGTAGGGTCCCCATAAGCCAAAACGATCAGCCACAGCGGACAGAAAGGAAGCTCCCAATGCCAACCGTGCGAACAAACGCGCAATCTCTGTCCAAGTCTCGGTGGACTGCAAAGTTTTTGAATTCATACGTACCTCCACGTAAGCAATGTTGCTTCAGGCACGATGTTTTTACTGGCGAACTGCGATCCACGACGCCGAAGCTAGGGAGCGGGAGTGAGAATCGGTGCTCCTTCATTCTTGATGAAAAATACGACGAACTTCGCTGGTTTGGTCTTGCTCACATTACGGCTCACGGTGTGAACGTCTTCTGGCGATTCGTAAAAGACCTGTCCCGGGCCGAGCCGCTGAAGCGTGCCTCCGCGAACTTGCATCTCAACTTCCCCTTCGAGAACGTATACGACCGCATGTGCATCATGCCGGTGGATCGCGTCGACGGCTCCTGGGGCGTAATTGACAGTAATGACTTCAATCTCTTTACCCGGTGCTTCCGGAAGCTGTTTCGTAAAGAGCGTATTCACTTGCTGGGCATGCGTTGCCGTGGCAAATCCGAAGGTAAAGATAAATATAGAGATGATGAGCTTCTTCATGTTATGCATCGGTTCTGTCCTTTCGGTGATGTGCTGGGATAACCGGCTTAACCGATCTTGCGTGGCTGATACTCACCTGGGATCTTGCGGAAACCTATCGCTAGTCGATTCCAACCGTTGATCGTGATGATCGCCAATGATAGGTTGACCAGATCTTCTTCGCCAAACTCCTTCCGGACTTCGGCATAGACTTCATCCGGTGCGCGGCCTTCCGTGATAAGGGTTAGCGCTTCGGTCCATGCGAGAGCGGCGCGTTCGCGGTTGGTAAAGAAGCTCGTTCCTCGCCATGCAGACAAGGCGTAGAGACGCTGCTCCGTCTCACCATTCACACGCGCGTCCTTGGAATGCATATCAATGGAGAAAGCACACCCATTGATCTGGGAGGCTCTCATCTCGACCAGTTGCAGGAGAGATCCCTCAAGCTTCGATGACTTCCTGACGAAGTTCTCCAATCCGAGCATCGCATGGTAGGCAGCGGGTGAAGCCTTCGCCGGATCCAATCTCATCTTCACGACGTATTCTCCTTCCACAGTTAGGCTATATTGAAATGGCATAGCCGGATGGTCCATAATCGTCAGGAAGACTAGTCCATGCTAGGTGCCTAAAACAGTGCCGAAGATAGAGACATTTCAAGACCTGGTCTTAGAACCAAGGAAGGGCGGCCAGGAGATGTGGCGCTGGCTCTATACTGAGCTGCGCTCCGCAATTATTGATGGCCGATTGAAATCTGGAGCACGATTGCCGTCCACGAGAAACCTGGCAGCACAATACGGCCTTGCCCGGGGTACAGTCGTGGCAGCATTCCAGCAACTTCAGGCTGAGGGATTCGTTTCGTCCGAAGTGAGTGCTGGAACATTTGTCGTACCGGCGCCAGGGTGGGAGATGACCTCTCCGACTAAACAAAGATCTTCCCGGCAGGTAATCTCCAGAGCGACTATAGCAAAGCGTACGCAGAGTCTTCTTAAGACCACATTTTTCGTGCCAGCTTCGCATTCCATCGGTAAGGCGTTTCGGGGCTACGAGCCGGCTATCGACCTGTTTCCAGTCGAACTGTGGGCGCGGATTGCGGCGCGCGTTTATCGCAACGCACCGCGTTCTTTGTATGGGCAAGGTGATGCAGGTGGTTATCCACCGCTGCGAAGAGCCATCGCGGAATATGTGGGCCAATCCCGCGGAGTACGTTGTTCTGCTGAACAGATCATCGTGACATCGGGCGCGCAGCAGGCGTTGGACCTCTTGGCGCGAGTGCTTCTCGATCCCGGCGACGAGGTGTGGATGGAAGATCCCGGGTACCCTGGAGCTTCTCAAGCCTTTCAGAGCGCTGGCGCGAGTGTGATTCCCATTCCAGTTGATAGGGACGGTATAGATGTTGCAAGAGCGATAAAGTCATCTCCCGCCGCCCGTGTGGTGTATGTAACACCAGCCAATCAGTTTCCCCTTGGAACTGTCATGTCAGCGGAGAGACGAGTCGAACTTCTCTACTGGGCCGCGCGTGCGGGGGCATGGATTATCGAAGATGAATACGACGCGGAATATCGCTATTCCGGGAAGCCGATTGCGTCACTGCACAGCCTCGATAGATCTGGATCGGTCATTTATGTTGGAACATTTACGAAGATGCTCTTCAACGCTCTTCGCATTGGGTTCATCGTTGTTCCGGAACGGTTAGTCGAAGCATTTAGAATCACACGAAGCTTCATCGATCGCCATGCTCCGACGCTAGATCAGGCCGTGCTGACGGAATTCATCAACGAAGGTCACTTTGGCCACCACGTTAGAAAGATGAGGCAGGTCTACTCGGAGCGTTCGCAGCTACTTACAGAAGAGGCGAATCGGCGTCTTTCCGGTTTGCTCGATGTGGAGAACGCACAATCTGGGATGCGTACCGTGGCCTGGATCAAAACAGGTGTCACCGAAATGGAGTTGACACGACGGGCAGAACAGCTGGGATTGGAAGTAGCTCCAATCTCCTCATATGTCATCAAGTACGAGCAGAAGCCCGCGTTGTCGCTGGGCTTCGCAGGGTGTAATGCGAGTGAGATAAAGAGGGGCGTGTCGGTTTTGGAAGCTGTGCTCTCTCGATGAGTCCGTACTAACGGACGCTCCAAATGTATTGCCCTTTCATCTTCTCCAAGTATTGTGCGAAGCGCTAATTCAGCAAAACTCTGCATGAGGCAGCCGGCAGATCAACAGGTTCACTTCGTGACAGATGCGGACGTGTATTGCATGAATATAATGACCTTCACGCGGACAAGGGCTTCTCCGTTCTGCAGTTAGGGTAACTCAATCTGACGTACAGCAAGGTTCTCAGGCGTTATCACGTCATCTTCGAGACCCATTGCTTTGTATGGAAACCCATGCGTTTCTCCTTCATAAGGGCTATCGCCTTCAACCGTCAGGCGATCGGTTCGAAAGAGCTCGATACGTACGTCGAGGCCTACTCACAACCAGGTGCGATGCGGGCGAGTTTCGGATGGTTCCGTGCGTTCGGCGCTTATTCGAGCGAACTGGAGCGGATTTCTTGCGTGGTTGACATGGATGGGCGTCCACATATTTTTTCTCATTGGCTTCCGAAATCGCATTCCGGTTTTCGCCTCCTTGGCGCGCACCTACATTCGCTTGCGGGACGGGGTGAGACTGATCGTTGGTTCTCGTGAGCTTCCCGGTTGGGAGTCACTCAGCAGAGAGACAATGCCCGCACCTGAGCCTGAAGTCTGTCCCGCTCCAACGCAAAGCGATATCGAACCTACAGAACCGCTTGGCGGGCGATCGAGCTCGGCCGCGAGAATGCCGTGAACTAACTAAGCTAATAAGCCGCCGGCCATTCCGGCGGCTTTCTTCTATGCCTAGTCCACCTAATCGCATGTAGTTCATTTCGGTTCGGGCCCCTTCTCGCCTTGCAAGAACACGGTAAGTGCGCGGAGTTGCTCGTCCGTGAGCTGTTTGAAGGAAAGCATTACCGAGCCGGGGGTATAGGCGCTCGGGTCCTTAAAGTGGCCGACAAGCCATTCGTCGCTGCGCCCGCGCGTGCCCTCTACCGTCAAGTCGGGCCCAACCGTTCCGCCTTCTCCGTCGAGTTGATGACATCCCACGCATCCTTCCTGGCGATAGAGCTTGCGGCCATACGCGACCAGTTGGGCTTGCGACTTTGCGGCTACCGCTTCCTTTTGCTGCGCCGCCTGAATGAGCGCCAGCTTGGGTAGGGCGTGAATGAAGTTAACCATCTTCCAGCTGTCCTGCTCCGACACAATCGTCTTCCACGCGGGCATGCCCGTGAGCCGGACCCCGTTCTGGATGATCCAGAAAAGCTCGGCGTCGCTCCATCGCTGCACGTGGGGTGAATTCAAATCCATGGCCGGCGGATACATTGCGAGGCCGAGCTTCGTCTCCGCGCGTCCGTCGGAAGCGTGACACAGGGCGCATTGTTGCAGATAGGTTTGTTGCCCCGCCTGAATATTCTCATCGGTTGCCGAGGCAGGGTTCTTCACGTTCTGTGCCTCAAGCGGGATGACCACGTCCTTGGCCATGTTGGCCAGAGTGGTCTCGAGCTTCGAGGGCTTCTTGCTCGCGGGACAACCCGATGTGAGAAGAACCAGCGCGCCACCTACGACACCCAGCACAGGACTTGCCATCCATTTCCGCATCCGTTTTGCCTTCCACTTACTTCGAACTCAGAACAGGGTATCGACCAACGAAAATCCGTTGAAGGAAGTTTGACCTTTTGGCGCAACCTGCGGGTAACCGGCCATGGTGGCGACTATGACTACGGCAATTACTGTCCGAATGAGCATCTTATGTTCCTCCTTTTACTAGCCCTACATATTGCTCCGTACAGTTGCACCGCAGAGGAGGCATTTGGATCGTGGAATATCACCGCATGACATCTCCTATACGGGATTTGCGTTGGCGGATAAGGGGTCACTATCTTATGCCGATGCGATGCCGAATGCAACCAGAACGCCCATTTGCTCGTTCAGGTGGGAATAAATCTTGAGCAGAATTGTTTAGCCAAACAGCAAGAATGCCCATCGTCTTCCCCGCAGTTTCGGGCACAGACTAACTCTCCAAAGAACATCGACTGCCCTAACGCTTGAGCCACTCCAGCGGACGAGGCTCGAAGCCGAAGATCTTCTTTGCTTTCGCATTCGAGGCGCCGCTCAGGTTGTTGTGGTAAAAGGCTGCATCCGGACCGGCTGCAGCGACTCCCGCCTCCTCGCTAATCTGCGGTGGCGGTGGCGCACCTACAGAGGCTGCGAACGCTGGCAGCCAGGTCGAGACCGCGACCGGATCATCATCGACAATGTCGTACACACCTGGTTCCACTGTCAGTGTTGAGACAGTGGCTTTCGCCGCATCATCCACATGCACGAAGGAATTGACAGCTGATCCTTTGCCGACAATGGGCAGATGTTGCTGCCTCGCCATCTCCGCTGCACTACCGTCCTCGGTGTACCAGGTGCCCGGACCATAGAAGAAGCCGAAACGAAGAGCGATACCGTCGATCTTCGGATCGCTGAATACCCGCTCCTCAACCTGACGGTACATGTCCGAACCGCTTGCGATGTTCGGCGTCGCTTGTAGTTCGAAAGGATCGTCTTCCGTCCCGAGGTATTCTCCACTTTTCGGCTTGATCCAGAATCCGCAGGACTGCTGAAGATATCGGCTCACGCCGCTCGCAACGGACGCCGCAAACAGATGACCACCACCTTCAAGACGAAGCTTGCGGTCGCCGGGAAAAGCCTTAGGCATGTCGGCCAAATTCTTCGGCAGGAACGTCAGCATATCGATCACTGCCTCAGGAGCGACCTGTTGAAGCGCGTCCTTGATCTGCTTGTAATCGAAGGCGTCGATCGACATTACCTTAGCGCCAAGTGTTTGCAGCTGTTGTATGCCACGCTCCGAACGAGTCATTGCGGCCACCTCGTGGCCTTGCTTGCTCAACTCTTTGACAATCGGAATACCGACTGCTCCGCTTGCGCCTGCGATAAAAACCTTCATGCTTGCTCCTGATGGGATGATTCGAGATGGTGGTGAATCGCTTCAGTGGGATGAACTATGCGGTTCGAGATAGACGGTGGGCGGGACTCCCTTATCCTTAACGAAGAACACGAGTAGTCGTGTTGGCACAGTGTTGCTTGGATTCCTGCTGTCGAGGTGGATATCGGCAGGAGCCTCAAAAAACGTCTCGCCTGCGTGCAGTGTCTTTGCAGACTGTCCCTGAACCTGTGTCACGATCGGCCCGGAAAGGACATAGACGAACACATCGGAATTGTGACGATGCTTCGGAACGCTCTCACCGGGAGCGATCTCGACTGTGACCATCAGGCCTTCTTTGCCCGATATATCGGTCAAATCCTTCTGTTGAAGTGAGACTACCTTTTCACCGTGAGCAGTCTGGCCCAACAGACATAGGGCGAGGATGACGAGTAATTTTTTCACACATTGCCTTTCTAGAAAGCGGGACGAGGTGTTCTCAAACCAACGAAACTGCTCTATGGCACCGTCGTGTCGTGCTAACTTTAGGCACGAGTTGGTTTTTTCTTTGAGCGACTGCTCGTTCGCACAGATGTTTTCGTAGGCATCACCGCACCTTGGCCAACGTTGTTTTCAGTACGTTGTGCTTGTTTCCAATTCATCGAAATTGAGCGCGCTCGCATTGGCGTCCAACCACTTCCTCAGAGCGTCGCCTTCAATCGTGCCTTGGGACGTCAACTCGCGAGCGAGAGATTCGATCAACGGTTGATCCATCCGCAGAAGCCGCGAGGCCAACTTGTACCCGGCATGCGCAAAGGGATTGGTGTCTGCCACTGCTTTGGCGACGCCCCAATCGACCGCAGTCTGCCGCACGTCAAGCGCACTCGACATGTCGGATATAACCTCTTTGCGCAAATCATCCGAAATCGGGTCACTGATAGCCTGGTCCACGATCGATCCGACGTAGACGAAGGCGAAGGCTCTGCCTAGCAGTTTCGCGTCATTCTGGAACGAGTCTCGCTGGCTCTTCCAGTCGCATACGATACCGCTGGGGCGCTCGCTACTACTAGTAACCGAAAGCAGCGTGACCGGAAGGCCTGCACGATATGCCATTACGGCTCGTGCGGCGAGATGTTTTGCGCTTTGTTGTTGTGACGCTACATTTTCTGGCATTGAATCACCTCCATGCATTTCTCTTTGACGATCACTTCTGTTTCTAGACCTGGTGCGATTTGACACTCAGCTCCATGAGCCAAGGCTGTGACCAAGGGCGGCGTTGCACTTATGATCGCTAGTTGAGCTAGATTCACAGCACGTTTCTTTCCTGTTCGGACATCGAGTTCACTTTGTGTTGGCAAATAACTTTTGGAGCTCGCCATGCGCCATTGAGTCTTTCGCAAAGAGCTCCGAATCTCCAGTAGCGAGAAACGCCTCCGTAAGTTTTACGATTCTATGCCAAGCGATCTGCGATATGCCCGAGCCCGCGCTGAGGCGTCGGACTCCAAGCTTGGCGAGATCAGCCGCCTTGGGAAGACCAGGCCACGCGAGAAGGTTTACGGGAAGCTTTGTTCCGACGGTGATCTGGGCGATCTGCGTCAATTCGGTCAACGCCGGGACAAAGAGACCATCAGCTCCCGCGTCGCTATAGAGGACCGCTCGCGCAAGAGTCTCTTCGGCCTTGTTTTCGTCAGGGACCAAATTTTGGAGATAGACGTCGGTTCGTGCGTTGACAAAGACATCTACCTTCATCGCTGATGCGGCTCGCTTGATCGCTTCGATCTTTTTCGCCAACAGGCTTGGCGCGCCTGTGCCGTCCTCGATGTTGATGCCTGCGATGCCAGCATCCAGGACGCGTTTGAGATTTTCGCTAACGAGTTCGGGATCGTCTGAGTAGCCTGCTTCCATATCGATGGACACCGGCACCTTTACAGCCTTGACCAAATCGCTTGCCAGTTGGGCCTGTCGCTCGAGCGGCAACTTGTTGCCATCGGGATAGCCCAAGGACCAGGCCACACCCGCGCTTGTCGTTGCGACGGCCTTCGCTCCGAGTAACTCAGCAAGCCTGGCTCCTCCAACATCCCAGACATTCGGAAGGAGCAAAGGTTGATCCGCTTTTGAATGAAGTGCCCTAAATGCTTGAGTCTTAGGCATGGGTATATTCGCCCTTTCAGGTTGATCGGGAAGAGCTCTTCGACTGCTGACCAAGGTGCCCGCTGGTGTGGTCTTCGAAATCTCGAACGTAGCCTTCTTGAAATCTTCGGGTTCCGAGCTTTCGTCTCGGGATTGTCGGCAACGAATTGAGGGTTCAGGGCAGTCATGCGATAGCTGGTGTGTCGTGATCCCTCACGGCACTTCCAACCTATCGAAGGGATTCACCCGAAAGTCCGGTTTGTGTGTCACGGCGTCCATCGTATTGTTCGATTTATGCCAACGCGATACACCGTCAATGTTGTCAGCCTAGTGCCTGACTTTTTCTTTAGGTCTTCTCTTCACAACCTGATGTGTTCTATAGAAAGAGGGCACCGGCGGGGCCTGGAGGTTTGTTGCGCAACCAGAAATTATCCATGTTGAACCGATCTCAACTTATCTGGAGCGATGGAAGGCTCCAACCTCGGGAAGCTGCGCGGTCGTCGATTCGAAGCTAATCGATCCTGAGGCGGATCAGTGAGGACCGAAGAAGACTTTAGGACGCAACACACGGACTCCAGGTCCCTCGTGGGTTTCTAGGCTACATATGGCGAGCTCTTAGCGCCATACATTGACCTCACAGGAGATTTCCGAGCCATGGCACGAATCGAACTTCCCACGCGAGAGCAGGCTCCCGCCGAAACCCACGAAATTCTCGACGCAATGCAACAGCGTTTGGGATTCCTTCCAAATGGACTTCGGTTGCTCTCCTTGAGCCCGAGTGCCTTGCAGGCTTTCGTTGGTCTCCAGACCGCGATGTCGCATGCACTCGACTCGAAGACGCAAGAAGCGGTCGCGCTGGCTGTTTCGAGGGCCAACGGTTGCAATTACTGCGTTGCCACCCACTGCTTCATCACTCGTGCCAATTCTCAAACAGCGCCCGACGAGATCACACTCAATCTCGAAGGAAAGTCCAGTGATCCGAAGAGAGCGGCTGCTGCTGCATTCGCAAAACGAATCATCGACACACATGGAAAGGTGAGCGATGCTGATCTCGCGGCGGTCCGGGCAGCCGGGTATTCCGATGGGCAGATCGTCGAACTCACAGCATTGGCGGCCCGGTACACCCTGACCAACTTTTTGAACAATATGGCTGACGTCGAGATCGACATTCCCGACGTATCTGGCATGTGACAGCCCGGAACACACGCGAAAGCGCGAAGGCCCTAAAGTTGAACTTCAGGGCCTTTGCTTTTGGGGCTCTGACTAGAGAATCTTCTTCAACCAGCCGATCTGATACCCCACGCCAACCGCCAACCGTTCCCGCGATCTCCACTGGGCACGCGATTGATCAACTCGAATTCGGCGTTCTTCCCCCATGCGATCGAGGACTTTGCGATGGACATCTGGGGCGACATTGAAGGGGTTGCCTTCGTTGACAACGTAAAGTGCCGGCACGGTGATCTTGTAGACATGATCTTGGGGTTCAGTGGATGCAATATTCAAAACGGCTTGCAACGTGACTTTTGTATCGAGTTCTCCGCAAGATGATCGGGAATGAGCTACTCGTCTGCTTCCGCTTTCGACGTCGTAGCAAGACACTGGCTGGACGGCCGTTTCAAGAAGGCATCGGTTTTCGCCTGGATGCGATACTCAGTCGGATCGCATTCGAAGGACTTTCGGAATGCCTTGATAAAGCTGCTCCTACTGTCATAGCCGGCAGAACGAGCGATCTGATCGACCGACATCTGGCTGGAGGCCAACTGTTTGCCGGCCTGTCTCATACGCAGATGACGGAGGATGGTCATCGGAGACTCGCCTACAATCTCCGCAAAACGGGCCATAAAGCTGGAGCGACTCAGACATGCCGTGTCCGCAAGCGAAACAACTGTATGATTCGACCCGGGATGCGCAGCCATCTCTGCAAATGCTCTACATATCTGCGGATCACTAAGCATTGCAAATCGTTCAACCCAAAGATTCACGGAGGTCAGGGATCGGCGAAGGATATTGATAATGACCTGCTTGAGCACGGCGGCACTCATCGCGGCGGAACCTACTTCCTCTTTGATCAACTCTGAGATAGCGAGTTTGAGAGTTCCATCAAGCCGGTCGGTTTCGTCGAATTGCTCCACAATAGGCTCGCTCAGAGAAGAAAACACATCGGTTGATGATCCGTAGAACGCATTAAAGAATCCGCAGATCAGAACTACTTCAGGCTCGCTATCCCCAGCGACAAAACGGCGAATTGGGCCGGACGATTCCGTGCTGAACCGGTTTGGATCGGGAGGCAGCATCGACTTTCCGGGGAAGGCCGATGTCTCGATTCGGAACGGCATATTCGCGGGAAGAATGATGAGCGTATGGGGCTTGAGTTCAATCGGCGGAAATCCAGGGACGAACATTTTGCCGAAGCCTTTGAGGTTGTAATGCAGTCCGGTGACGGTAGCCGCACCCATTTCTAGTCGGCTGCCGCGGCTTACAAGGCACTCCGATAGTGCTACTACGTTGACCTCCAACGTGCTCATGAGACTGTTGAGGTCAGTTTGGGATATGCGGACTATAGGTTCAATCTTCAATTCAACGCTCTCGATCTTGGATGGGTCGTACAACATGCACAGCGATTGCGCAATCAGTCGCTCCGGACTGGGCCAGCGAGGGCGGCCGCATACCAGCGCCTCCAACCCTCTAGATCGAAGACAAGAGGAGGTTACGGGTTGGACGAAAAGGTCCGTTCTTTTCGGCAGACACACCCAAGGTCGCCTTCGTCAAAGGTCTAACTTTCGATTCCGGGTCCTTCCATTGCATATCCAATGGAGAGGACCCGAAATCAAAAGAGATCTCTTGGCAACGCCCTTTCAATACTTATTTCTTGTTTATTGTTCGGCCGAGAAACTCACGCATCAACGATCCAATCCGATCCACTTCTTCTTCCAACGCGAAGTGGCCCGTGTCAAGAAGATGGAGCTCTGCGTTGGGAAGCTCTCGTTTATATAGCTCAGCGCCCTCGACCGTAAAGATTCCATCGTTTTTGCCCCAAGTGATCAGCGTGGGGGGCTGTTGTTTACGGAAATACTCCTGCCAAACGGCATAGGCATCCAGATTCCTTTTTGCGTTGAAGAGGAGTGAAAGTTGAATATCCTTGTTTCCCGGTCGGTCCTGATAAGCCTGGTCGATCACCCAATTGTCAGGGCTGATCTTCGACGGATCGCTGACACCATGCAGATAATGCCATTTGGTTCCTTCAATCGTCAGAAGCCAGTCGAGTAGAACTTGAGTGTTCTTTTCGGTCCGATCTTCCCAATAGTCAGATAATCCCGTTTTTAAGAACTCCTTATTTATGGCTTCAACATGGGCGTCCGCGTTTTGGATGATCATAGCGGTCACGCGTTCGGGATGCATGACAGCTAAATGGAAGCCAACCGATGCACCTATGTCCGAGAGGTATAGCGCATATGAAGAAAGATTCAGCTTTTCGGTGAACTTTTCGGTCACAGTCGCGAACCGCTCGAAGGAATAGTCGAAATCTTTGACCGACGGTGCTGAGCTTTCGCCATATCCAGGGAAGTCTGGGGCAATGACATGATATTTATCCGCAAGCATGGGAATCAGATTGCGGAACATATGAGAAGACGACGGAAAGCCGTGCAAGAGCAAAACGGTGGGAGCATCCCGGGGACCGGCTTCGCGATAGAAGATTTCCAGCCCCTCCACGTTAAGCGTGCGATAGAAAACGGTCGGCCTGATTGTGTTCGACATCCAAACTCTCCTTCGGCGCGTGAATCGCACCTTCAAGAGAATAAGCCGCGATAACACGCGACTCCCTACAGAAATGTTTAGGTCTCGACCTATACAAAGCTTAAGCAACCCGCCTTCAGTCGTCCGTTCCAATCAAGAGCGCCGGAGACGAGCTTTCGCTGAAGAACTCACTCGATGTTCGCCTTAAGTAGTGGGTAATACTGGACCCAGACCATATCCGTTTTGGAAACAAACGCAATATGACAAGAGGCGCATTCTTTGCTCGAACGCTCTTTGGCCACAGGTTCGTACGGTGGGGCATGATGACCGAATGTGAAGAACCCCCAGTCGTTTGTATTGCCAAAGCGTTTAGCGTCTTTCACCATCACATCAAGACCGCTTAGCGAACTCTGGAAATAACCTCGCCCTGATGCCGAGTCCAAGGATCCGTCCGCGTGGCCGCCGGTTTGCACCAGTGATAGCTCCTTCACCATTACGGTTCCGTCGGGGAATTTACCGTTCTTCTGGTAATACTGAAAGTTCTCCTTTTGGACGTAGACACTGTGGAACTCGGGGAACTGTGCCTTGCCGTCATTGAGGCCATTGGGCGTGATTGGCCCTCCTATAAAGACCCAGGACCGATAGCCGGTCGGCAGAACTAAATCCCCATCTTTCGTAAATGCCGCCCCACCCTTTTTGTCTGGCTGTGGATCCGCGGCAATGGTCGTGATCAATAGTGCTGCGATTGCTAACTTCGCCATAGCAGTCATGACTTATCCACCCTTTATCCTTGCCTTCGCAGAATTGAGGTCTTCCCGTCCGATCGACCCACGGGCGTTCCGCACACTGCAGTGTTTCACTTCACTTTGTCGCGAAGTATTGGGTAAAACTGGACCCAGGTCATGTCGGTCTTGGCGACATTAGCAATGTGGCACCATGCACACTCAGAGACTGAAGATTCTGCTGCCGTCTCCGCATAAGGCATGGGATGATGTCCGAATGTGAAAAATCCCCAGTTGTTAGTTTTGGCAAAGCGCTTGCTGTCCTTTACAGTTGCGTCGATACCATTGAGTTCGCCGTTGAAGAAGCCTCTTCCGGAGGGCTCAGTTCGCGAACCGTCAGGGAAGGTCGGATTGAGTACGCGTGTCAGTTCTTTCACAAATACCGTGCCTTCGGGAAATGTGCCTGTCTTCATATAAGCATCAAGATTCTTTGCCTCAACGTATACATGATGGAATTCCGGAAAATTGGCCGCTCCGCCATTAAGCGCATTCGGCGTCAGGGGAGCACCAACGAAGACCCATTTGCGAAATCCGACGGGCAGTTTGAGCTTGCCGTCGGAAGTAAACTCCGCGCTTGATTGTTGTGGCGCTTGGTGAGCAAATACCTTTCCACGAACAAAGGCGGTATATCCGGCGATCAAAACACTCACAGCGAGTACGATCAGGTATTTCTTCATTGCCGTTTTCCTTTCGGTTTACGCTCAACATCATGCGGAGCGAGAAGCCCTGTTACTTTGCGCCTAGAACTGGATATCCTTGGACGTAGATCCAGTCCGTGCCTTTAGCGGGGATGTGGCAACCTAAGCAGTCCTTCTTGAAGTCGGTGGCCACTTGCTTGTCTGGCGCATCAGATTTATAAAGAGCCCAGCCCCAACCATTGCCCCAAAGAGGGTTACCGGGGAAGTGCCCTTTTTCGTCCTTCACCATGACGAACCACACTTTTGTTCCCGAAGCCCAATTCGCATCTCCGGTTGTCATCTGGGCATGTTCAGTTCCGAAGACCTCCTTCACCAAAACTGTGCCGTCAGCGAACTTGCCGTTCTTGCGATAGTATTCAGCTGCGCCAGGCGAAGAGTACGTGATGTGCATCTGATTTCCTTTTGGATCGAGGACCGTGTAAGTTCCAAGGGTCGGATACCTGTCTCGGAAGTCCTTGGGCTTGCCGATATTGCCAGCCTTATCGACAAGATCAAATCCGTTGAACGTACTTTTGCTCTGCGGTTCCGTTTGTAAATGGGCGGTGGTCAGTGCGACAAACATCAGAGAGACCATCGCCAAGCGAAAGTCCATCATGGTGTTCCTCCTTTTAGACCTTGCAAAACGTCGTTGCTACAATCTCGTCGTGGAGTTTTGGTGACTTCCTCCGAGTACGCACGATACACGGCGGAATCCGATGAGAGATGGGGATTAAAGTGCAGCAAGTATAGGGGAGAATTCACGAACTAAGTAAAAGAGATGGTCGAGGGACACGACAGCTCATCCCCGTGAATCCCGACGCATGAACCTGAACAACGACATCGCCGTAGTTCTCGCCCGAACCCTGCGGCTCGGGCCGCTCCACCAAGCTTCATCCTGGCCGTTCCCGCGGCCTGATCCGTCGCCACGATCGCGTCGGGCCACGTTTTACATATTTGGGGCATAAGATAAAAAGAACGCGATGGAGTTGTCTGTGCGGTAACGCACAGAATGATCACTTTTTCTAGGGGGGTCTGAATTTTAAACTCCACAATGAAGGGAATTCCGGGGCCAATTAGCAGATCAACATGTCCCCGGGTAGACACCGCCCTGAATTTCGGCTGCTTTAGCGCAGGGATTCGAGCCAGCCGAGAAAGGCAGCCATAGATAGAGGCGAACAGTAGACATGTTGTGTGTCTTACATATCACCGATAAGCAGTGGCCGCCGGAGCGCAACACAAGAATAGGATTGGCGGACACCTGGCGTTTCCTGAATGAGGGTGCTGCCCACTGAAGCTCGGCTGGGCCCACTGAAGCGCGGTGCTTAAGCATCGTCGATGCTCAAGCACCATTCGCGAAGCTATGGAAAGTATACGGCGTGGGCGTTGGGCAATCCCCGAGTCCTCACGGACGAACGCGGATGATCGTCTTCCCCTTGCGTCGCTCGGTCCGATTGAAGGCGGCGACGGCGTCGTCGAGGGTCGAGACGTTGCCGATGTTCGTCCGCAGCCGTCCGTCGCGCACCCGCCGGACGATCTCACTCAGTTGGGCGCGATCGGACACGACAACAAAGTCGACCGCCAGGCCGTCGGCGGGCCGCGCCTCGGTCGGGCCGGTGATGGTCACCAGCGTTCCCCCGGCGCGAATCACGCCCGCAGACCGCTTCGCGATGTCGCCGCCGATGACATCGAACACCAGATCGACTTCGCCGACGTCTTCCAGGGCGTCGTTGTCGAGGTCGACGAACTCCTGCGCGCCGAAGTCGAGAGCCGTCTGACGGCCGGCCGCGCGGCCGGTGGCGATGACGTGCGCGCCGAACTCACGTGCGAGCTGCGTCGCCATCGAACCGACTATGCCGGCCGCACCGTGCACGAGGACGCTCTGCCCCGCCTGAAGGCGGCCGTGCTCGAATAGCCCCTGCCACGCGGTCAGGCCCGGCATCACGAGGGCCGCGCCCGCCGTGAAGTCAACGTCGCCCGGCAGCGGCGCAAGGTTGCGTGCCTCGACGGCCACATACTCCGCCAGCGTGCCGTCGCGATACCAGTCCGTGAGGCCGAACACCCGCTGTCCAATCGACAGCCCCGTCGTGCCATAGCCGAGAGCGGTGACCACTCCGGCCAGCTCGTGTCCGGGGATTGAAGGCGTCCGGTCACGGCCGAGGCGATCGGTCCAGGTCGAGGGCCACGACAGCTCATCCCCGGTGAATCCCGACGCATGAATCTGAACAACGACGTCGTTTATCGCTGCCTGCGGCTCGGGCCGCTCCACCAGCTTCACCCCGGCCGTTCCCGCAGCCTGATCAGTCACCACGATCGCCTTCATCGGTCACCTCCCTGTGTCGAGTTCTTGCCTGCAAGGTAGCCGCTCCATCCTTTGTTGCCGTGCCATGTTAGTTTCATAGGAATTGTCTCCTCGGTAATTTGTCTCTTTACTGGAAATGTAAGCTATCTTCCTAACTGTTTACCTGCACTTTTCATCAGTTAGGATTCCGCGCCTTCTCTTTAGAATCAAAGCCGCAGCCATTCTTCCAGACTCGGAAGATTTCTAGCACATCGAGAGATCACACCGAATAGAAGCAAGTTCGAAGAACAGCTGTGATCGAGGATATTGGCCGTACGCTCATCAGGATACGACCTCGATACAAACCCCCTTGGCTTCGGAGAGAGGTAGCTAATCTGGCGTGTTGGTTCCGTAGGGTAGATGCTCCCTGCTGCGCTGATCAGATGCAATACGGCGAAGCCCAGCGAATCGGAGAGAAAATACTCGACATGCTTCGATCTGCCACTCAGATCACTCCGAATGACGAGGCCGTCTTTTAGTCTTCTTCAATACGTCGATATCCGCCGCGGTGCCTTCAAGTCCGTCTCCGACCTCCAAAACGCCATCACCCGTTACATCAAAGAGCATAACAATGACCCCAAACCCTTTGTCTGGACCAAGTCAGCTTCCGAAAGCCGCTCCATCGCTGCCAAACCATCCTCCGTATAAAAAGGGGTGTCCTCATGAGGACACCCCTTTTTACGCCAAGGTTTATCGACCGACCAGTCTTTGCAGCGCTTCTGGATATCGCTCCCCCTGGACCTCAATGCCGGAAAAAGCGCTCTCGATCTCCTTGAGATTCTCTGCAGAGAGTTCCACATCCGTCGCTCCGAGGTTCTCTTCCAGACGATGAAGCTTGGTCGTGCCTGGGATCGGCACAATCCACGGCTTCTGCGCGAGCAACCATGCCAGGGCAATCTGTGCCCGCGTCGCTTTCTTCGACTCCGCGATCTTGCCTAGAGTGTCAACCACCTGCTTGTTCGCCTTGCGCGCTTCGGCATTGAAACGTGGAACGCTGTTCCGAATGTCGTTGCCTGGGAAAGTTGTGCTCTCATTAATCGCGCCGGTAAGGAAACCTTTGCCCAGTGGGCTGAACGGAACAAAGCCAATCCCAAGTTCCTCCAGCGTTGGCAGAATTTCCTTCTCCGGTTCTCGCCACCACAGGGAATACTCGCTCTGGAGTGCGGCGACGGGTTGAACTGCATGGGCACGGCGGCTCGTCTTCGCACCCGCCTCGGACATACCAAAGTGCTTGACCTTGCCTTTCCGGATAAGTTCCTTTACCGCGCCGGCAACGTCTTCGATTGGAACTTCCAGGTCAACGCGATGCTGATAGAAGAGATCCAGAGCATCGACTTTCAAACGCTTGAGCGATGCCTCGGCCACCTCCTTGATGTGCTCGGGGCGGCTGTCGAGGGCATTCCACTTGCCGCCGTCGGCTGGATTGGCCTTGAAGCCAAACTTGGTCGCGATCACAACCTGACCACGAAACGGTGCTAGAGCTTCGCCGACCAGTTCTTCATTCACCAGAGGACCATAGACCTCGGCCGTATCGAAAAAGGTGACACCACCCTCTACCGCAGCGCGAATTACCTTGATAGCTTCTTCTTTCTCCGTCGCTGGACCAAGGCCGAAGCTCAACCCCATGCAGCCAAAGCCCAACGTTGATACCTCAAGTCCGGTCTTTCCTAATATGCGTTTTTGCATTGTTGTCCTTTCCGAAATCGTGCCGACTGTCCGTGCTCGGCTGCCAGCACCGTCTATACCGATCGAACCCACGTTGGAAGACGCTTCCGTCGCCACGCGATGGAGCCGCCGTGACTGAACTTATGCCTAGGCTCGAATCGTTTATGAGACTAGACCATTGGTATCGGATGCAGTTATGAGTGAAATTCATGAATCATGAAGAATGGTCTTGGCGAACTTGCCGCATTCGCGGTTGTTGCTGAAGAACGAAGCTTTACCCGCGCCGCCGCCCGGCTTGGTATCTCTCAATCCGCACTCAGCCATTCCATGCGAGGCTTGGAAAAGAGGTTAGGTCTCCAGCTCCTCGCCCGAACGACGCGAAGCGTATCACCCACAGCCGCCGGTACCGCACTCCTTCAAGATCTCACCCCCGCTCTGGAACGTATCGAGCGATCGTTGGCCGAAGCACGAAAACGAAGAAAGAGTCCGACAGGCCGGATTCGTCTGATCATTCCGCGAACAGCCACGTATATGGTGCTTCTACCGAAATTGGCCCGGCTTGCACGCACCTACCCTGAAATCGTCTTGGAGGTCACGTCCTCGAATGACCCGGTCGATCTCGTAGCCGGAGAGTACGATGCTGGCGTGCAGATCGGTGAGTTCATCCAACGTGACATGATCGCAGTCCGTGTCAGCAAGGACCTGCGCCTCGCAGTTGTCGGCTCGCCGGAATATTTCAAGACCCGCAAGATTCCCCGAACGCCTCGAGATCTGAAAGATCATGCCTGCATAGGCTTTCGCTTTAGCAGTGGCATCTACCGATGGGAGTTTGAGAAAGGCCGTAAGGCACTAACCGTCAATCCGCAGGGTCCAGTGACGTTCGACGATCCAGACTTGGTTGTCCAAGCAGTGTTGAACGGTGTAGGTATCGCAACGACAGTGGAACAACCTCTATCGGAGATGATCGCAAAAGGGCGCTTGGTCCAGGTCCTGAGGGACTGGTGTCCAACCTTCCCCGGCTATTTTCTTTACTATCCAAGCCGTCGGAATCAGCCTGCTGCTCTTGCCGCCCTGATCAACACGCTTCGACTTTCGGATTGAACCTCGCTCGTTCTCCTTCTGCTAGATCGATTAGTACCGAAAACGCGCATCACGCTAGCGAATTAGACACATTTGAGTCGGAATCGAATCGCGCATTAAAATCCTGCTTGCTCATAGCTCTTCGACAGGCTCCTCATCAAATAGAGGCGAAGCTCGCTCCTCGGCGGCTTGAAAGTTGCTGAGGCCGACCCCCACCAAACGGAACAACTGTTTCGGCCCCATCTCAACCCGTTCGCGTAGAGCGAGTGCGATACCTGTAAGCTCGTCGCACGATGTGGGCGGAGCCGGAAGCGTGAGACTTCGTGTGAGACTACTAAACTCTTTCGTCTTGAGCTTCAGAACCACCGTCTTCGCAGCCCGCGCATTGCCATGCGAGGATTTCCAAACTTTCTCAGCTAGGTGACGAATCTGTAACTCAGTCTCCGCTAGCGGAACGTCTTCGCGAAAGGTATCTTCGGCTGAGATGGACTTGCTGACTCGGTTCGGCACGACGGGATTGTGGTCGATACCGCGGGCGAGTTGATAGAGGCGCAGGCCATAGCTTCCGAAGTGACTTTCAAGGGTGGACAACTCCAGCGTATAGAGATCGCCGACCGTTGCAATTCCGACTGCCTTCATGCGGCTCTCCGTGACTTGTCCCACTCCGGGAATGCGACCCACCGGCAGCGGGAGAAGAAAGCTCTGTACTTCGTGCGGCTGAATGACAAACAGGCCGTTCGGCTTCTTCCAATCGGAAGCGATCTTCGCCAGGAATTTGTTCGGCGCTACGCCGGCGGAGGCCGTGAGGTTCAACTCCTCGCGTATCTGCTCACGGATCATCTTCGCGACGCGCGTCGCTGTCGGGAGTTGCATCTTGTTCTGGGTCACGTCCAGATAGGCTTCGTCGAGAGACAGCGGTTCAATCAAATCGGTATGACGCTGGAAGATCTCACGCACAGCGAGAGAGACCGCCTTGTAGCGAACGAAGTCCGGTTTGACGAAGGTTGCCTCCGGGCACAGACGTTCTGCAGTCAAAGCCGGAAGCGCCGAACGCACTCCAAAACGTCGGGCTTCGTAGGATGCGGCACAGACGACGGAACGTTTGCCTGGCCAAGCTACAACAACCGGTTTACCGCGAAGCGTCGGATCGTCTCTCTGTTCGACGGAGGCATAGAACGCGTCCATATCAACGTGAACAATCTTGCGAAGCTGGGCAGAACTCGCGACAGGGTTCGCCGAGGTTGAGATCGGCACGCTCATGACACTTCATTACGCTCATTGCAGTCTGGACAGATGGAGAAATGATCCGCGAATGCGTCCCACTCGGGAATGCCGATGAATGCGCAGTTTCGGAGATCGACCTTGTCTTGGGGTTTCAGGAACCCAAAGTCCGTAAATCGAGCCTCGGCGAATGCGTGGAGGAGCCGTGTGCCTTCTGAACAGGGAGGGTCGTCTTCGGCTGTCCATAACGAGTCGAGAATCTCTTCAAAGGCTGCCTCTGAAAAACGAACCACCGCGGGACTCCCTCAAAACAGTGTCTCCGCCATTGTGGCACATTCGCTTTGTATTCGCCTAGAGGATGATTCGGTACGAACCCGCTTCAAGCAGTGAACGGATTGAAAGCTCTGCGAGGATTTCTTGAACGGGCAAAACGTCTTGATTTCTTCGCTTGGCGCGACCGGGCGCCTGCACCAACCATATCGCATCCTTATCTCGAAAGGTGCGAACGTCATCCGTGTCATTGAGCCGGCAAAGTCAAAGCTGGTCCAGGCACGCCTCATGTACTTGGATCAGCTAACCGGCTAGGAATGCTGGGCCTGCCTCTCAGCAACCCACGGCGCATAGTGCTTCTCGGGCACCCGCAGCGACTTGTGACCTAGCATCCGAGACAGGTCCTGCGTTGAAGTTGTCAGTTGAACCATAGTCTGACCAAATGAAGCATAGAATGGTCGCGGTAACAGCTTTGCTTTCAGTCTGCATGTGAAGACATTGGCTAGACTCCTGAAGCATAATGTGGCCAAAACTACGAAAATGAAGCACAACTTGGCCAAAACTACATTCAACGAACCCGCGGGAAAACATCTGTCCGGAATGCCGACTATACAGACATGTGGCTCGCGTTCCATTGTCGGTGAGCGCATTGGCGATGATGCGCTCGTTGACGATCCGCGGAAAATACAATGGACGGAAGCGCGTCCTGTTACCTATCTCAGCGTCATAAGTAATTGCGCATTGGAGGAAAGGTGTTCTCCCTGGAATCATGAGACTCATTCCGGTGTCAGGAACTGTGGGTTGACGCATAAGCCGAAATTTCTTCTACGGCTACGCGTTCATCTGGCGCCAGTAATTGATTTCAATACCGCTTATGATTCACCATCGCTCCGCCCTCACGACGTCCGTGAGCGGTAGATGCACCTTTGTTGCGGGCTGGTTCCCTCTTTTTCCTAGTCTCTGTGGCGACTCAAGAAAAGCACGCAACGGCCTGTAGCGTTGTAAAGCAAACCCGTCGCCTTCATACCGGCTCATCGACAATTTCCTCTCGCTGCGGATCCCAGTAGACGCGCTTGCCGCTCCAGTAGGAGCGCGAGGCCATCATGCACGCGACAGAATGGGAGAACCCGTGGTCTACATTGGCATTTGTCTCGCCGCGAGAACGCATTGCCTGCAGCCAGTTTTCCACGTGATACGAATCGTCGTCGTCCGGTCCAATTGAATCGGCTTGAGGCGCTCCGGTTACCCGCACAATCTCGGCACCATCGCTTGCCGGTCCCATACCTGGAGGGGTTGTATACCGCGGCTGCGCCACATCGCCCGCGGGGTCGGGTTCGTGAGGCCCGCCTTCGCGGGTCACCATGAAAAGGGATGCACCTTCTCCACCGAAATTATCGATGGTGCCTTTGGTCCCTTGAATACGCGTGAAACTGCGATAGCTGTTCCCGAACGTAGTGGCAAAAGTGTGTAGAAATCCTTGCGGATAGTTAAATGCTACCGTGCAGGTGTCCGGATTCTCGCGGCCATCATTCCAGACATAGATACCGCCATTCGACGCTGCGCTGGTTGGGTGCGTTTCGTCCGTCCAAAGATGCACAAGGTCGCTGGCGTGGCTCATCCACTGATCGAAGATGCCTGAAGAAAACTTGCGATACAAGCGAAACTCCAGATACACGCGCGGATCGAAAGGCTGATACGGTTTTCCGAGCAGCCAGCGTTGCCAGTCGGTATCCTCTTGGCGCAGTTCATTTACCTCCGGGCGTTTCCCCCATCGCTGCATGTTGACATTCCATTCTTGGGCAATCTTGACGACTTTTCCGATGCGACCGGAGCGAATGATGTCGCGAACTTCACGTTGATAGGGTTGGCTGCGATGCTGTGTCCCCATCTGCACAACCTGCTTCGAGGCCTTAACCGCGGCCCGGGCTTCCTTGGCGTCTTCAAGCGTATTTGCGAATGGCTTTTCGACATAACAATCCTTACCCGCACGGACCACCTCGGCACAAAGCTTCGCATGCTGGAAATCGCCGGTCGCGATCATCACGCCGTCGATATCTTTTCGCATCAACATTTCTTCGGAGTATTTGTAAGTAAGTGGCTGACCACCGAACACGTTGCGAACCTGTTCGGCACGACGCTCACGCGCATGGCTCCATAAATCGCAAACCGCGACTGTTTCTACTTGCGTACGCGCCGAAGCAAGTTGCACCATATGGACATGGCCGTGACTACGGGCTCCGCAACCGAGCTGACCTATACGTATACGGTCATTGGCGCCGAGAATTTTAGCGTAGGCGCGGGCGTTCATCGCGAGCGCGGAGGTCCCCGCCATTGCTTTCACAAAGCTGCGTCGATCCATCATTGTCACTGTCCTTTAGTGGTGTTCATACTGCGCATCGAAGAGTTGAATTGCGGATTCTTCGACAATGAAACAAGATTTGCCAAAATGCGAAAAGCTCCGGGCACGCCTTCCGGTAACTGCCGGTAAAACGCATACGCGTTATAGACATATGCGCCCTTGCCATAACGCGCATAGAGCAGACCTCCTTTTTGCGGATCCTGTTCCGGGTCGTGGGTTTCGAGGAGTGGCTGATAGCGCGGATCCCATTTACTCATAAATTTCGATCCGCGCTCTGCTACCCAACCTTCGAAGTCTTTTGCTCCGATCTTATTGGGCCATTGAAAAACTGGATTATCCGGATCCAGAATCTCTACTTTCGAGGCCTCATCAGTCACCTCTTCGGGGTCATTCGTCATAGTGTACGGATACGGCCCGTAGTTCTTGTCGAACTCTGGAGTGTTGTATTGGACGACTACAACGCCGCCATCTTTCACGTAATCCAGCAGCCGGCTGTTATTGGCTCTCAGATCATCTCGCACCGCATAGGTACGAACGCCCAAGAGAATCACGTCGTATTTACTAAGGTTGCCGCTTGCCAGATCGGGCGCAGCAAGGAACGTAAGGTTGACCCCGAGGCTTTCGAGAGCCTGCGGCACTTTATCTCCGCTGCCCATAACGTAACCAACATTCAACTTGGGAGCGATCTTTACATCGACGCCGGTAACGCGGTACGTCGAAGGCCGGTACAAGTTGTAGGGGCGTAGCCCGCGATACCCTGCAGTCTGATAGCCCTCTCGATACTGATGACCATTGTATTCAGCCACGACAGTCACGTCGTACGGCTCCTCGCGAACATGCGAGGGGGTGACGCTGAACAGCACCAATCGATCATCTCCATCTTTGTCAGTGGAGAACTCGGTCGATGCGGGCGAACTCGTCCATCCTGGTGGTAATTCCAACCGCACAGTTCCTTTCGCCGGACCCTTCACATTGCTGTGTATGTTGGCCTCAATAGGAAAGGATTGCGCCGTAAGCGGCAGAATGCCTCTGGATGAACTTACTGAAACCGAGAGCGCCGGACCGGTAACGAGCGGCTCCATCACAGTTCCGAGCCCCGTGATGCGGTGGACGGATTGCACTACACGGCCCAGGTTAAAGACCACATTTTGATAGCGGAACGTGGCCCAGGCGGTTAGTGGATAGGGGGCCAGGGGTCGGTTCAGAAATTGCTGATCATCAATGTCATAGTAGGGCTGTTCCACATTCGTGCGGCTGAAATAAGGGCGTGTAAAGGATGCATCCTGAGGCACCGTTACCTGAAAACGGTGATTCTCCGGCTTGTTGTTGACCAGGATAGATGAGGCGATCTCTGTCGGTGTTACGTTCCAGCGCTCATCCTCGCGCGTCAACAACTCAACCTTTTCCAATTCGACAGGTGTAGAGTTCGGATTATCGATATGAACATTAACGGCAAACTGCTGGCCTGGGATAGCCATCAGGAATGATTCTGGAGTTTCACCGAATCCGGCTATGGGTGGGTCAGATTCGTGATTCGACGCGACTGTGGGCATAATGGATAGCTCAAACGATTCCCCCAGCGCTTTCTCGAACTGCGCTTCTTTGACACGCAGTTCATGGTTTACATCGTATTTCTCGTCATCGGAGAGATTGCTCGCGCTGACCTCTGCGATGAGCGCCGTTGTAGCCTTCAACCCGGAAGCCAGTAGCGGCGCCGTCTTCTCCGGATGACGAGAGTCAAACTCTTTCATAGCTTGTTCGACAAATTCGTTAATCTCCAGCAGATGCTGGCGCAGGAAAGTAGGATCACCCTTCTTCACCAGGCTAGCAATTCCCATGAGGGATATATCGATGCCATCGAAGAAAGAACCTTCTTTGTCTCCAGCAGGAGACAAAGAAGCGAAACGATGGTACTTGCTAAACATTTCGCCAGAGGCTGGAATGCTCGACCCACCATTCTGTGATCTTTGGAAGCCAAGACCCTCGCGAGATAACTGCGCGTATGAAACACCGAGTATAGGATCCTGCCGACCTGTAGGAACGATGACATTCGCGTCCAGTGGCCAGGGCTGCCATTGCTCATGGATGTAGTCGAACGCTCGTGCGGGCGCCCAATGGTGTGTAGCGTAATCATAGACACCTTGTTCGGTGACACGAGCTCGCGGTACCTCTGCGTATTCTTTTAGAGGCGACCATGGGCGCAAACCGGCTCGAATCTGTTCCGGAAACATCTTTGGATCTCCGGCATAACGGAACACCTCCTGCGCCATCTCTCCGGCCACCTGGTGATTGCCATGTCCATCGCTTGGCCCACCGATGAAGACGGAGGAGATCACAAGCGGGCGGGTCAAACGTACGACTCGTACGGCATCGGCAAGCACGCGGTCGCGTGTCCAATGGCTCATCGACTCCTCTTTGGTCTTGGAGAATCCGTCGTTGATGACACGCGTCCAATATTGATCGACACCGTAGTAACGATCGGCCGCCAACAATTCCTCTGTTCGTACCAGGCCGAGCGCGTCGAAGAGATCCGGCGACATCACGTTGGCGCCGCTCTCGCCACGATTCAGCGTGAGCAGCGCTACGCGTGCGCCTTCGCCACGTGATTCGTACGTGAGCGTCGCCCCGTCCTCATCGTCCGGATGTGCGGTAACCATCAGCATGCTCGCGCGCGTGTGCAGCTTGCGAAGAGATTGCCACAAAGCCGCAGCTCCGCGATCGACAGGAAGCGGGTTCGCGTCGGCTGGAGCTTCCTCTCTAAGCTCCCACGACTCCAGACGCCCATCTGCTATTGGCTTCGTAGTTGCAGCAACCTGGCCAAAACACGAGACACTAAGAACCGTAAGTGCTATTTCGACCTTCAGTAAGGTACTTAAACGAAAGAACATTGTTCGTCCTCTCCTGCGGGCCCTCCCGCTTCTACACGATCAGGGTATTTCGTTGGGTTTGTTAGAAGTAAAACTTGCCCGCAAGCTGAATCTGACGCGGATCGTTGATCGTCGAGGTCACCTTCCCGAAAGTCGCTGTGTTGCTCATGTTCGTCGCGGGATTGGCAAAGTTGGCATGGTTGAATGCGTTGAAGAACTCAAAACGCAACTCGAACTTCCGCTCGTCTCCCAGCGGAAACTGCTTGAACAAGCTGAGATCGACGTTCCTAGCCCCTGGTCCATGGAAAAGCCGAGGGCGGCATGTTCCAAACGTCCCCGCAGTCGGGATAGAAAAACCGCTGGGACTGATGAATACACCCGGAGCGGGCGACGGCGTCGAGATCGCTGCGCGATTCGTCGTCGTCCCGGCAAAAGGATTCGCAACACAATTGGCATAGGCAGCATGATTGCCTCCGGTTTGGCTGCTATCGGGAGCTGTAATGTTCATCGGAAGTCCGGTCTGGAGTGTCAGAATCCCATTCAACTGCCAGTTCCCCAGCAAGCGCGCAGCTTTCGAGTCATTCGCCATAATCAGCCCATCCTTGCCGAACGGCAGTTTCCACAGCCCGCTCGCAACAAAGCGGTGCTTCTGGTCAAAGGGCGAATTGCTCTTCTCATGCGCATAGTCATAAGCATTCTGCGGAGTCGAATTTCCCGTCAGGTTGTCGACAAAGTCAGACATATTGTGGGCCCACGTGTAACTGATCTGATAGCCCAACCCCCTCATATACTGGCGCCTCAGGCTCGCCTCCAGCGCGTGATAGCTCGTATTGCCATCGTTGGTGGCGTACTCCAGGAACGAATGCTGCCCGGCCCCGGCGATCACAGTCGTCGCCGTGTTGAGATTCGCATATGGAAACTGAACGATCGCCTGCTTCGGGGAGTTATATCCGATCACCTGGCCCTGATTGGCGTTACGCAGGCGATTCATCTTCCTGCCCCAGTTTCCGACCCAAGTCAGTTCCATCACCGTATTCGAGGACACCTGCACTTGTGGTCCGAAGCTAGCCTGCTGCACGTAGCTGGTCCGCTGGTTCGGATCCTGCCAGTTGTTCTTCTGCAGATACAGAGGAACCACCGAGCCTGCATATGTCGCTCCCGGAAAACCGTTCTTCAACTGAAAGACCGGCGTCACACTGCCACTGCTCTGCGTTACTTGTACCGCCTTCAGGAACGGTTGATTTAGCGACAGCTGAGCTTCAGAGCCGATACGGTTGATGAACTGATAGAACACACCGTATCCGCCACGGAAAACAATATTCCCGGCCGGCTGGTAGCTAAATCCAAACCGTGGGGCAAAACTATTTTTGTCAGGCTTGATAAGCGAGCGGTCCTGCCAACTCTGAGCTCCGGCTGCCGCGGTAACGAGAGACCCTCCGTTCGCCGGAGAAAAATTGGCAACCGCATTTGTCCGATTCAACATTGGTGCATAGAGTTCATATCGCAGGCCGTAGTTTACGGTCAGGTTTTTTGCAACACGCCATGTGTCTTCCGCGAAAAAAGAATGACCGGGCAAAAACTGATGCACATCAAGCGGCGTGTTGTAGATGGTTGAGGCGATATCACCCAGCAGAAAGTCGGCAAATCCGAACCCTTGCTTATTGGCATAGATTCCAGTGGACTGCATAAAGCCCTGTGGTGCCTGCAGATCCAGGAAGTTGTCCGAATTGCGGTGATATTGATAGCCGAACATTAGGCTATGTTGGCCAATCAGCTTGGTAAAGTTGTCGATGAATTGAAAGACCTGCGACACCTGGAACTGAGGCCGGTAACGGGATACACCAAGGTTGACGAAGTCAGAGATCCAGATTGGCGGGACCCCGGCTGTATAGGGCGATGCGGGGATTCCAGTCAACCCATAGTCGGGCGCGTTGGAGGCTCCTAAGGTGAGCCCTATGGGATTGCTATGGGCATTGTCGCGAAGAAAGCCGAAACGAGCCTGGTTGACCGCGGTCGCGGAAAGGACATGGGTCCATCCTAGCGCAAGCCCCTGGTTTCGGATGGCATAGTCTGCTCCGGAATTTCCGTTACCGGCAATTGGATTTGAAGTCCACAATGGATTCTGTCGATGTTGCTGCAGAAAGCTGTAGCGACCGAAAATCATATCGTTCTCGCGGAGTTTGTGATCGATACGAAGATCGGCGGAGTTGTTTTGAGCCGGTGAGCGAAATACGTAGTTGTAATTCGGGGCCCCTGTCCACACTGGAACATTCGGATCGTTTGGATCAGGATAGAGAGAGGCGAGTTTCACTCCTACCGGATCAAGGCACGATGGTGAGATCACCATGCTGACGTGATAGTCAATGCAACCTGTTTGGCCAGTTGCGAGACTCTGAAGTTTGTAGGCGTATTTGTTGGGGTCATTCGTTGGCTTGCCATTGCTGTCCACCGCAAGCTCCGTGAAATCGCCCGTCTTCATCTTCGCCGAAGGCACCACGGAAAACGCTGTTACATCAGTGGAACTTCGAAGCCCCTGGTAGTCGCCGAAGAAGAAGGTATGGTCACGGAAGATGGGCCCACCGATCGTGCCGCCAAACTGATTCTGGCTGAACGTTCCCTTACGAATTCCCTTTTGACGATTGAAATATGTGTTCGAATCCAACACGCTGTTTCGCGCAAACTCAAACACATCCCCATGGAACTGGTTTGTGCCGCTCTTCACCGAAGCGTTCACTACTGCACCGGCCGACGTTCCAAACTCCGTGGAATACGTCCTCGTCTGCAGCCGGAACTCCTGAATCGCATCCGGCGGAGGCTGCACGTTCTGCACTGATCCCTCCTGCAGATTTGTCGACCCAGAGTTGTTGTCCACACCATCCAGTGCAAAATAGTTCTGCGTCTCTGAATTACCATTCGAGCTGAAGCGGTCCGGGGCTGAATTCGCCACCGACGGATTCTTGAAGATGCCCGGCGACAACAGCGCAAGATCCGCATAGCGCCGACTGTTCAGAGGGAGGTCGTTTATTTGTTGCGCTCCAACGACAAGACCTGCCTCAGCCGACTGCGTCTGCAATTCGACCCCACTGGCATTTACCTCAATCTGCTCTTGCACAGCGACAACGCCCAGCGTGAAATCGACCTGGGCGCGGCTCTGAACATGGATCTCGACCGACGGATTTCTCGCCGGAGTGAACCCTTGCGCCGTTGCTACGACAGAGTAGGTACCCGGGATAAGCGATAGTACTTGATACGTTCCGTCGTTGTTCGTCCTCGTTGTGGCGGCCACGCCTGTGGCAACATTGCGGATAGTGACAGAGGCTCCGACAACTGCGGCACCTTGTCCATCGTGCACGGCACCTATAATTGTCCCCGTGTCAAGCTGCGACCATCCTCTTGCCAGGCCGAATGCGAAAAAGAACAGGAGAAATATGCTACTGACCGCATAGCGCTTCAGCCGCGCAGTGAGATTGGTTCGGGCTATAACCAAATGCATGCAACACTCCTTCTTGCATCTTTGAAGATGGGCTAGGACAGAAACGGCTCGATTCTTTTCCTGATCAGTCTCCGGTGGAGACGCCAATGAATTTCGGCGACGGCATCTTCTCCGGGTTTTCCGTCGGCGGACGGATCAACAGAAATACGCAAGCAGTCGCCAAGAGGGGGAGCAGCCCGGCAGCCAGAAACGCGGGCCGGTATGAAAACCAATCGACTGATATCCCGACTGCGAACGTAAACGCTGCGCCCGCAAGACCCGCCGCTAGTCCACTGAATCCCGTGACAGTGGCAACTACATCATTCGGGAAGAGGTCGGAGGGCAAAGTGAGCCCCATGGTGGCCCAGTTAGCGTAGCCCCACAAGGCCACGCAAATCAGGGCGAGCGCTAAGGAAGGGCTATGCACTCGAGCGGCGGGGATGCCGGCGAGGATAGGCAGACAGCTAATCGCGCACACCCATTTCCTGGCTCGGATCACTGCAATCCCTTTCCGAATGCAATAGCCAGAAATAAGACCACCGGTTATGTTGCCGAGATCAGCGGCAACAAAGGGTATCCAGGCAAATAAAGCAATTCGCTGCAGGCTGAATCCTCGAGCATCGCTTAGATACTGCGGCAGCCAGAATACGTAGAACCACCAAATAGGATCCGTGAGTGCGCGGCCGAGCGCGATACCCCACACGTTCCGATTTTTGGCCAGATCAAGCCACCGCTGAAGTCCTTGTTTTTCAGACTTTGAGGTCGTGCTACCTGCTTGGATAAGAGCAACCTCCCCCGGTGTCACTCGCGGGTGACGGTGGAGCGGATGGTAGATGCGCAACCACGCGATTAACCAAAGAAATCCAAGCATTCCTGAAAAGACAAATGCCCAGCGCCAGCCGAAAGCCAGCGCAATCCAGGGAATGGCCAAAGCAGCCAGAGCCCCGCCCACACTTGAACCGCTGTCGAAGATCCCCACAGCAAGGCCGCGCTCTTGCTTTGGAAACCACTCTGCTACTGCTTTACTAGCTCCTGGCCAGTTGAAGCCTTCTCCAATCCCCAACATGAATCGAAATATGGCAAACCCTAACACGGAGCTAGCGAGGCCCGTTAAGATGTTCACCGCGGACCAGAAGATCACCGCAACGGTCAACCCGATCCGAGTTCCAACAGCGTCCAGGAAAATCCCCCCCAGAAGCCAAGTAAGTGCATAGGAGATCTGAAACGCACTAAAGATCTTAGAGAGATCCGCGTGGCTGAGGTGAGACTGCGCTGCAATCACCGGCGACAAAACTGAGAATGTCTGCCGGCTAATGTAGTTGATGGCGGTTGAAAAAAAGAGTGTCCACACAATCCACCACCGAGTCCGCCCGGATTTCCGAGATTGTACGGGGAGGTTCACGCTTGACTGTGGCGAATTGCTTGACAAAATTTCCTTTCCTAAGCTCACGGGGAAATCCGCCTGCTTGAAATTTGTGAACTTGTTCTGAAGACTTACGGGTCACAGTAGTTCCCCGAACGAATGGCTGTCAACAGAAAAATTTCACAAATTTCAAGATTTTCTCTCACAAATGCGAAGGATTCTCCCTACAGGAGAAGGGCTGTGTTGCGGATGCCAACATGACGCATTTTGCGACCGATAATATCTTGGAAACAGGTAGGGTCTACATCTGGATAACATTAACTACACGATTCGGTGTTCAACATTTTCTTCGTGTTTTTGGACGACAAGCCGTTAGTCAGGATATTTTCTTGTCAAATGGGAAAATTATCTCCCAACGGCAAGGCCGCAGGACAAGCGGCAGCGCAAGCAGCGGCCCAAGCGCTACAGCAGTTAGCCGCTTTACGGGAGACAATCGGGGTTATCTTCGCAACGGGAGCTTCACAGCTGGATACTCTTCATGCACTGAGCGCGATCGAGGATCTACCCTGGCATAAAGTCCGCGGCTTTCACATGGACGAATATATCGGCATACCTGGCCGATCATCCGTCGTCGTTCCACCACTATCTGTGGGAGAACCTGCCGCAACAAACGCGAATGAAGGAATTCTCTGCGATCGATGGAACTGCCCCAGACCCGCTGCAGGTATGCCGAAACTATGCCGAGAAGCTCCGCTCTGCTGATCCGCAATTATGTTTGCTAGGGGTGGGGGAAAACGGACATTTGGCCTTCAACGATCCCGCCGAAGCCGATTTCAATGATCCTTTGGATATGAAGATCGTGAACTCGGATACCGTCTGCCGGCAACAGCAAGCAGCCGAGGGGTGGTTCACGACCTATCAAGACGTTCCAGAGCGGGCGATGACACTGACCATTCCAACCCTGCTTCGAGTGCCAAAACTGATTGCGACTGTACCCGGCCCCCGCAAAGCTAACATTAGTCGACGCGCTCTCGAAGAACCAATCTCAACCGATTGTCCGGCAACAATTCTCCGCACCCATCCCAATGTGACTCTCTACCTTGATATGGATTCTGCATCTGAATTAGATAAGTGAGCCATTTACAGAACACATCGAAACCGTCGCCAAGCAACTCTTCCGGAGGCTCAGCTAGCAACAGAAGGAGTCCTGCTTAATCTCCTGCAACAGCCATTTCATATTCGGACTTAGTTTGTTGCCGGAGGGAACGCTCAAATTCCGCCAGACGTGCCTCAATGCTGCCTTCAACTTGCCTGCGCTGAATGATGTCTTCGCGGCAGTTCAACTACTCGGGCATCGGCGGCGATCTTGCCCGGCGGTGGGATTGCGAATCTCTATTATCCGGACTCGAACCGTCAACATCTTCCCGCCTGCACCGATGGGCTGCATCAAGTGCCTTCTCCGGCGTGTCGATTAAACCAAGGCTAATGAGCGCCCGGTCCAATGCACAAAGCGAAGTACATCATTCTCGCCACCTTCGCGTGCCTTTTCGGCTGCTGCCGACACAGCAACGCCCAGGCGGCGCCCACCGCAACCGCACTTGGCGCCTATATCTCAGTAGGTACTTACTCCCTCTTTGATTCCGGCTACTGGCAACAAAAGGTCCTAGGTACAGGAGTGTACATCGACATCAATCCGATCCGACGGGCTGGTCTTGAAGCGGAGGGACGATGGATGAAACAAAGCCAGTCACCCTATATCCGACTTACGTGATCGGACCTCGAGTCCAATTTCATCGTGGGCCCTACACCCCCTACGTCAAGACACTAGTCGGTCTAAGCCACTTCGAGTTTCCCTACGGCACGGCACGAGGACGGTACTTCGTTATCGCGCCGGGCGCAGGGATGGATCTTATGCTCGGCGACAATCTGAAAATCCGTCTGATCGATGTGGAATATCAACAGTGGCTGCAGTTCACCTTTGGAACAAAAGGGATGCAAAAACCCACGAACGGGTATTTCATTCGGTGGGGCATCTAAGAATTCTCGACACGTGTTCATATTCACTGCCACACATTATGCCCTGGTTTTGATTCAATGCGGGTTGCGATGTCATTCATGCTGGAACCTCACAAGTTGTGCTGATACTAGTCTCGGCAAAAACATCAATGGCCCGGGCAGAACCTTTCAAATTCATCCAAATCGGGTAGCGAATTCCACGCGATTCGTGGCAGGAGATATCGCGCAGTTTGGGCCAATATTCACGACCACCTGTGAGGGCGACTATATCGGGTCCTCGTGGCTTCCCGGCTCCTTGGAGTGCATGAGGCACACATCGATTAGCGACAAATAGCAAGAAGCAGATCAATATGCACCCACGACGAACAGAAGTCTTCATCATCATCCGCTCCCTCCAAGCACACACGGTAACTCAACCTTGGACTTCGTCAAGCATAATTTGTTGATCTCTCCTAACTCACAGCCGATCAACGTTACATACCGTTAGGCGGAAATCTCACTATATTTTGTTCGCAATATGCAGAACGCATGCTGCACTTGCTCGAAGAAGCGAACTCCGGTTGCCAAGGGGGGCGGCGACCATCCGAACTCTCGTTATCGGATCTCATACACGTTCTGCATCAGCGACTTGATGCAACAGACAGCTTCGTGCAACTCAGACAGCGGGACGCATTCTCGCCGGCTATGCGCGGTACGCATATCTCCCGGGCCAAACACGACAACCTCGTTCGCAACTGATGCGAGCACGCTAGCTTCTGAACCGAATGGAATCGATGTGGCCGATCTCTGAGTAAGCGTCTCAATGGATCGCACGAGGTGAGAGTCTTCGGCGGTCTCGAAGCCAGCTTGCTGACGCAATACCTTGATCTCAGACTTGAAGCTCGGATCAGCAACTTTCATCCGTTCAGCGATTCTTGTGATCGATTGAAGAACGGAATTGCCGGATGCTCCTGGAAGCGGTCGCCATTCAACCTGAAACTTACATTGCCCTGGAACGATATTTTTCGCAGTACCGCCCATGATCGTTCCGACATTGATAGTGGTATATCCAGGTATGAAAAAATCATTCTGTTCTGCTGCAAGTTGCGTGGAATGCTCCTCAATTGCGGTGATGAATCGAGCTGCACCGTAGATAGCCGACTTGCCCTGGTGAGGATGTGCGCTGTGTGCTTCCTCTCCCAAAATGGTCACCTCAGCTAAACAGTATCCCTTCCCTGCCCGCGCAGGGTGTAACGAAGTGGGCTCGCCAATGACGACGCGCCTTGGCTTAATGAGATCGGCAGCAATGAAGCGTTTGACGCCTAGACAGCCGATCTCCTCGTCCGCCGTCAAGACTAAACGCAATCCGCTCCCCAACTCTGCCATGTGACTTTCGCTGATAGCCGTCAGGAGACAAGCGAGAAACCCCTTCACGTCGCAGGCGCCACAGCCATATAAAAGGCCATCCAGAACAAATGGGTCAAGAGCTCTCGCCCAGTCCGCTGCGTACGGAACCGTGTCGGTGTGGCACATGAAGACCAGATCCGCTTCCGGATCTTCGGGATCTTGTCTGTGAGGAGCCGCAATCAGATTGACCTTTTCCAGGCCCGCCGGGTCTACGTACGTCATCAATCGAGTGTTCCAGTGAGCATCGTTCAGGACCCGGACCGCATACTCCGCGACTGGACGATTAGAGAGGGAGGAAACTGACGGAATACGAATTAGATTTTCCAAGTGCTCAACGACTGTTGTCATCGGTGCGCGCTTTCAACTGCGTTGTTCTGCCAGACCTTCCCATGAATCTCTTTGTAACGAGCAACGATTTCGTTCTGGAGTGGATGCCGTTCATTGCAAACTATGAATTTGCCATTCACGATTACGTCCCGAACCGCGGATCGATTGAGGGAAAACACGGTAAGGGGCAACAGATCATCGGCGGAGTGTCCAGCTATGGACAGATCATCAAGATCGACGGTAAAGCAATCAGCGAATGAGCCGGGGCTAAACTCTCCAGTTGGGACAGATAGCGCGCGGGCACCGTTCACGGTGGCACACCTAAAGAGGTGCGATGCGAGAGTCTCTCCCTTTATCTGATCCAGGATTGCACGCTCTTGATCGCGGAGCCGCAGATGATAGTCAAGCTCGCGTGCGTCCTCCAGCGGGTCGATCTGCGCCTGGCTATCTGACCCGAGCGCTACGCGAATGCCTGCTCTCATCACGAGGTCGGCAGCAATCACACCATCCCCAAGATTGCGTTCGGTCGTGGGACAGGAGCAGATGGTGGCCTCTGCCTGAGAGAGCATCTCAATCTCACTGGAGCTGATGTGAATCGAATGCACTGCAGTAAAGTCGGGCCCGAGAACGCGGTTCCGGCTTAGGAGTTCTACCGGGGTGTAGCCGTATTCGCGGACACATGCCGTATTCTCCGCAATCTGTTCTGCTACATGCATATGGAGAGGCAGCGTTCTTGCACGGGTCCACGCGACAATCTCCTCCAGATCAGGTAGCGGCACAGCCCGAATGCTGTGAGGAGCGACACCAAAACGAACCTCCGCTGAGTTCGCCGGAAACCCTTCCACGAGAGCGTCCATGTTGAGCAGGAAGTCGCGCGTCGATTCAAGGAATCGCGTCTGACCTGGATCACGGGGCAGCTCATATCCTGATCTCAAGTATGCGGTCCGAAGCAGAACGATGCGCACTCCTACAGATTGTGCCGCCGCGATCACCTGCTTACTGAGCAGATTGGGGTCTTCATATGGCCGACCGTCTGCACTGGTATGGAGGTAGTGAAACTCCCCAACTGTTGTGGTCCCTGCAAGCACCATCTCAAGAAATGCCATCCTTGCCACATCGTAGATTTCTTGGGGATTCAGTTGGGCTGCAGCATAGTACATCGTCCCCCGCCAGCTCCAGAAGTCCTTTCCGCTCACTATCCGTGATTCGGACTTGCCGCGGATGAGGCGTTGGAAGGAATGAGAGTGAGTATTCACGAAGCCCGGCATGAGCGCTTTACCGGGCAACTCAATCACCTTGTCGAGAGGGCTGTCCGGGTTTGCGGCCAGTTTTATTACCTTGCCGGATTCATCCACCAGAAGCCCTCTATTCGAGATGAATGTGCCGTCGGAATAGAGCAACTGCGGAAGGTAAAAGGTATTCATCGAGCATCCTCGTCGGAATCTGGTTCAACGCACTCTACCAAGGTCACGAAAGCTCTTTTGAGTGCTGGCGGTCATGCCTGGAGCCTTTCTCCACGAATCCACACTTCACGCACAGGATTACTTCCGAGCGCGTAAGCCAGATTCCGCCAGTCACTTCCCTCCAACACTAGAAAGTCAGCCTGCAATCCCACCTCAAGCCGACCGGCATCCGCAAGTCCGAGTGCACAAGCGGCATTTACTGTACCGGCAACCAGAGCCTCCTGAGCAGTCAGACCATTTAAACGCACCGCAAGGGCAAGAGCTGCTGCAGTAGAGAATAACGGACTCGATCCGGGGTTCAGGTCAGTCCCAATTGCTACCGCAGCACCAGCGTCTACCAACTGCCGTCCTGGTGCTGCAGGAATCCCAAGATGTAGAGAGACCCCGGGAAGAATCGTTGCGATCGTAGAACTGGCAGCGAGCATCGCAAGCTGATCTGGGCCGCATGCTTCAAGGTGATCGACACTCAACGCACGCATCCGTACGCCAAGCTCCAACCCTCCGATGCGCTGAAACTGCTCCGTGTGCAACTTTATCGCGAGGTCATGCTGCTTTGCACTTTGCACGACCAAGGCTGCTTCGTCCACATGCCACGCTTCTCTTTCAACAAAGATGTCGACTGCCGTAGCCAGCTTTCGCCTCGCAACTTCAGGGATGAGCTCGGTGCAGATCTCGGCGATATATCTGGTGCGGTCTTCCGTATCCGACGGGGGGATGTGAATCAATAGGGTTGGCAGAAGGCGAGCAGGAGTCCTTGCAGCAAGTGCCTGGATCACTTCGAGCATCGCAATCTCAGCCGCAGGGGTGAATCCATAACCGGACTTCACCTCGATGATGGTCGCACCGGATCGCAGCAGCGCATGAATGCGTATTTCTGCAAGCGAGAACAGCTCGTCCTTCGTGGCCGCGGCCGTGGCACGGATTGTTCTCCGTATCCCACCACCAGCAGCCAGGATTGTTTCGTAGGTTTCACCCGATGTCCGTGCATCGAAGTCAGCCAGCCTGTCTCCAGCCCATACTGCATGGGTATGGGGATCAATCAATCCAGGGACAACCGCCCGATTTCCTACATTGACCGACGCTTGAGCCACACCACTCCAGTCGTGCTCTTTTCCCGTCCAGATGATTCCGCCATTACAAATGGCGATCGCGGCGCGTTCCGTTATATGCAACTCACGCATAGCTGGCCCGTGCTTTGCACCACTTCCTTTAGCCGTGACGAGTTGCGAGATTCCGGTGATCAGCAGGTCAGCGTTCATGGAATGCTCGGTAGATCTAGGCCGCGGTCTTTTGCTGTGGTCAAGGCTTTTTCGTATCCAGCATCGGCATGGCGGATGACTCCCATTGCGGGGTCATTCCTCAGGCACAATCTTAGGCGTTCGTCAGCCTCATCGCTCCCGTCGGCAACTGCAACCAATCCCGCGTGCTGGCTGTACCCCATACCAACTCCCCCACCGTGATGAAAGCTCATCCACGCTGCTCCGCTTGCAATTCCGGTCGCGAAGTTGAGCAATGCCCAATCGGAGACCACATCCGAACCATCCAGCATTCCCTCCGTCTCACGGAAAGGACTGGCTACGGAACCTGCATCAAGATGATCTCGCCCAATCACGATAGGCGCCTTCAGCCGTCCATCACGCACCATTTGATTGAAGAGCAATCCAGCGCGATCACGCTCGCGATAGCCGAGCCAACAGATGCGCGCCGGTAGTCCTTGAAAGACAATTTGGGTCGATGCGAAGGTCAGCCAATCATTCAATCTCTTATCTTCCGGGAAGAGATCCAGCAGCGCCTGATCTGTCTTTGCAATATCGGATGGATCGCCGGACAGCGCAACCCAGCGGAAAGGTCCACGCCCCTCGCAAAAAGAATCACGGATGAAGGCCGGGACGAATCCTGGATAAGAAAAAGCGTCGCTTACACCGGCAAGCTCCGCCTGTGTGCGTAAGTTGTTCCCGTAGTCGAATGCAACGGAACCTCGCCGCTGCATCTCCAGAATCGCCTGTACATGCTGTGCAATCGAGGACTGTACGCGCTCGATGTACACTTTGGGGTTCTGGGCCCGCAGCGAGTTCAGATCCTCGTCCGCACGAGCCGATGGCAGATAGCCCCACATCGGATCGTGGGAGCTCGTCTGGTCCGTAACGAGGTCAGGAGTGAATCCAAGCTGCACCATCTTAGGCAGCAACTCCGCCGCATTGCCCATCAGGCCGATAGACACCGCCTCGCGTCGCCGCTTGGCCAGTTGGGCCAACTGGATCGCTTCATCCAGGGAGTTGGTCGTCTTGTCGAGATAGCGCGTCTCCAAGCGGCGCTGAATGCGAGTCGGATCAACTTCAATGCAGATGCTCACACCTCCAGCCAGCTTGATGGCAAGTGGCTGGGCACCTCCCATGCCACCAAGGCCGGCGGTGACAGTGATGGTTCCTGCAAGGGTGTCGTTGAAATGGCGTTGTGCCGCCCCTCGAAATGTCTCGTAAGTACCCTGCAGAATGCCCTGAGTACCAATGTAGATCCACGAACCGGCAGTCATCTGACCATACATCATCAGCCCGGCGGCATCCAGCTTATCGAACTCTTCCCACGTCGCCCAACGCGGCACTAGATTGGAGTTTGCAATCAAGATCCGCGGTGCCAGCCGGTGTGTCTCGAGCACGGCGACAGCTTTCCCGGACTGCACCAGCAGTGTCTGGTTATTCTCGAGCCGGTCGAGTGTTTCAACGATCTTGTGATAGCACTCCCAGTTGCGCGCCGCCTTACCTCGTCCTCCATAAACGATTAATTCTTCAGGCTTTTCGGCCACATCCGGATCAAGATTGTTCATCAGCATCCGTTTGGCTGCTTCCTGAATCCAACCATGAGCCGTTCTGGTATTGCCGCGGGGAGCCCGGATTGGCGAATAGGCTTTTGTCACTTCATCGCCTCCACGGTCTCGACGCTTTCGATGTTCTGCAGTGCAGCATCTGCCAAAAAACTCGACGCTTCTTCCATCCAGACAGAGAGGACGCAGTCATCACGCCACGCTGGAATACGCGCTCGGAAGCGTGCGCGCGCATCTTCGAGTGCCGGGGTACTGGTGTCCGCGCGGAGGTCGAGCGCGCGAGTTGCTGCCAACAGCTCTATCGCAACGACCATCCTAGCGAGCGTTACCGCCTGCTCCAGTTTGAGCGCCGAAGTCATGCCCATGCTGACAAAGTCCTCTTGATTGCCGCTTGTAGGAATAGACCCCGTCGATGCCGGAGAGGCCAGCACTCTTAACTCCGCAACCAGCGCCGCAGCGGTTACCTGGGCCATCATCAATCCGGACTCGATACCAGGGCTCGATGCGAGAAATGCGGGAAGGCCCTCGTTCAGACTAGGATTCAGCAGTCGCTCCGTCCTTCGTTCCGATATGCCCGCAAGCTGGCACAGGGCAATCGCCAGATAGTCCAGAGCGAGCGCCAACGGAGCGCCGTGAAAGTTTCCGCCGGAGACAATCGCATCCTCGAATACCAGTGGATTGTCCGTGGCACTGTTCAGTTCAATCTCGAAGACTCTGCGAGCCTCCGCCAACGTATCCCAGACAGCCCCATGCACCTGAGGGATGCAACGGAGGCAGTATGCGTCCTGAATTCGACTGCCCTCTCCATGCGTCCTTGGGATCGAACTACCCCTCAGCAGATTGGCAAGATGGGCCGCGCTCAACATCTGCCCCGGATGAGGCCGCGCCGCATGCAAGCGCGGGTCGAGTGCTGCGGCGGTTCCACGAAGGGCTTCTATGGTGAATGCTGCCGTAGTCTGGGCAGAATAGAACAGGCTTTCAAGTTCACTCATTCGCAAACAGCCCATAGAAAGCATTGCCTGCGTGCCATTCAGGAGTGATATGCCCTCTTTGCCCATAAGCGCTAATGGCTTCAATCCGGCGCGCTCAAGGCAGACTCCGCCAGGCAGCACCTCACCCTGATACTCCGCATGACCCTCGCCTAGCAGCACAAGTGCCATATGAGCAAGAGGAGCCAGATCACCGCTTGCGCCAACGCTCCCACGCGATGGGATGATCGGAGTGATCTTATGATTGAGTAAATCGCAAATACGCTCACCAACGATGGGCCGTATACCGGAAAGCCCCTTCGCCAGAACGTTGGCGCGGATCAGCATCATGCCCCGCACGACAGGCACGGACAAGGGAGGACCTACACCGCAACAGTGCGAACGAATCAGGTTTACCTGCATTGCTTCGATCTCGGACTCGTCGAGTCGAATGTTTGCCAACAGGCCGACACCCGTATTGAGCGCGTACACAGGCTTTGCCCCACCCAGTGCACCATCAACTCTCTCACGCGAAACGTTCATTCTTTCAACGGCGGCAGCAGAGATTTGCACCGGCTCTGCTCTTTTGGCTACTACAACAACATCTTCAATCGTGAGGCCAGCACCATCCAGATAAACCATGTGCCGATGGTAAGGAAAATGATTCACTAAGAGAATGCACATTCCACTGTTGTTAATGCTATCCGCGCTTGGATCGATGGTACTTTTCGTCTATACTCGGCGAAACCACGGCAAATACCTCCCCACAGTGCAAGCCATAGTATTTAGCCCATCGGCAGCAAAATCGGAGGTGAGCAAATGGTTCAATCCAGCGAAATTGATCTCATCGACAAGAAAATACTTCAGGAACTCACATCCGACGCGCGCATCCCATTCGCAGAGTTGGGCCGGAGAGTCGGACTCTCTCCGTCTGCAGCCGCCGAACGCGTCCGTCAGCTCGAAAGCCTTGAACTCATCAGAGGTTACCGGGCAGAGATAAACCTGCAAGCGCTCGGGTTCCCGATCACGGCATTTGTGCGGCTCACCTGCGACGGTAACCATTACAGACCTTTTCTGAAATTTCTACCCACTCTTGATGCAGTACAGGAATGTCACCACCTGACTGGAGGCGACGCTTTCCTCCTGAAAATAGTCCTCTCTTCAGTCGGGCAACTGGAAGACTTGATAGAGAAGCTCCTTCCGTATGGAAATCCTACGACGAGCATGGTGCTCTCCACACCACTAGAGCGGAAGCAGGATGCCCGACTCTTGGGCAACCTCTAGTCGACGGAACTAGCTCTCGCCAGGTGTTCCACCACCCTGGCATCATTCTGCTTCAACTCCCATGGACGGTCAGCTCGATTGCGATGAATCGATACGCGTGAGAGCAGATACCGTCGGCACCGTTTCCCAATCGAAGTGGTGGAGCAATGCGTATGGCTGTACTTTCGCTTTGCCTTAAGCTATCGGAACATCGAGGAGATGATGGCGAAGCGAGGTGTCCCGGTGACGTATGAAACAGTCCGGGAATGGTGCCACAAGTTCGGCTCCGCCTATGCTGCCCGGCTGAAAACGAAGCGAGCTCGGTTCGGAGCGAAGTGGCACCTGGACGAAGTCTTTATCAAGATGAATGGGATCCAGCATTACTTGTGGCGGGCCGTGGACCAGAACGGAGCGGTCATCGATATCTTGGTGCAGCCCCGCCAGGACCGTTGGGCGGCTTTGCGTTTCTTTCGCAAGTTACTCCATACGGCAGAGAGAGCACCGCGCGTCATCATCACAGACAAGCTACGGAGCTATGCTGCAGCAAAAGTTGATTTTACCTGACGTGGAACACCGGCGGAGCCGTTATCTGAATAATCGGGCCGAGAACTCGCATCAGCCGACTCGCATGCGAGAAAGGCAGGTGAAGCGCTTTCAATCTTCAGAGCACGCTCAACGTTTTCTCTGTGTGTTCGAGTCGATCAACGCCCCCTTTCGCTTGCGCCGACATCTCCTCTCCGCAGCCCGCCATCGGCGGCTACTCAAGCAAGCGTTTCACCTCTGGAACAAGACCGCCATCGCGGCTCTCCTTCCATAGCTGGCCATGTAAGCCGCTCTCTGCTTTCCTGCACTGATGCTGCACCGATCGCCGTTAAGTTTACGATGCCCCTTCGAGTGCTGCACAAGGTCGGTATTGTGGCGGTCCTAAAACACGGTCGGTATAGGCGGTATCGACTAAATGCGCAGAGCTTACGGCCCTTATTTGATTGGGCGAGAATATCCAAAGGTAAATGGAATTGTCCTCTGAACAGCAATTGCAAACGTCCTTCGTGAGAGAGAGGGAGCACGGACCGAAGTCGTTGCGTTTTTACATCCGTCCAGTACTGCAATTGCAGTATGAATCTACCGCAATCTAGCGCCAATTCCCTTCCTTCTTTAGTTACTCGTTTTGGGTTTGAACATTCGCTCGCAGAGCTACCTGAAAGACCTCGCGTTCCCTTCGGTGAGCGCATCGATCTGTTAGCAGCAGTTGAAAAGAGAGGGCCACTTGTCCGAGATGCCGACTATTCGGCCATGTGGCTCGCATTCCATTGTCGATGAGTGAATTGGCGATAATGCATCAATTGAAAACCGGTAACTTCCGGGTCCGCTGAAAACACACTGATTATCGTCGGAACGACGCCTGGCTTGTTTCCACGATCTTGGGACCCGCATTCCAGGGAGACTGGGCAATGTCGATGACGAGGAGCGTGATGTCATCCTGCTGAGTCACTGATGCCGGTTGCCAGCGGCGGACGTTTGTGAGCAGGTCGTCCGACAGATCCGAGGGTGACCGCGACTGATTCCTGCGGACAATGTCTTCAAGCTCGTAATCGCCAAATGGATCGCCTGAGGCGTTCTCGGGTTCAACGAGACCGTCGGTGTAGAGCAGGAATCTGTCTCCCAAACTGAGAGGTATCTCGCAAACTGGATAGTTGGAATCCGGCATGACCGATCAGGAGGCCATTGCTTTCGATACGGTCCAGCCTCCCCTGCCGCCAACAGAGAAGGGGTGGATGGCCGGCACCCGAGTACAGCGCGCGAGCACTTTCCATGTCGAGCCACAGGTAGGCGGCAGAAACGAGCTGAGTCCGCAGTTGACCGGACAGAATGCGGTTCAAGCCGCTCAGTAGCTCGGCCGGCTGATGGGCGCAGTGCACCAGCGACTGCATCGCCACCTTTATCATGGCAGCGATGAGTGCGGCCGGGACGCCATGCCCGGAGACGTCGGCCACGAGGAGGCCTACCCGGTGCTGATCGACGGGGATGAATTCATAAAAGTCGCCGGCAACAGCGGTCATCGGACAATAGGCGGCGCTGATGTGTAGACCATTGATCTCCGGAATGCCGTTGGGAAGAATGGACGTTTGTATCTCGCGGGCTATGGCAAGCTCGTTTTCAATGGCGATCAAGCGACGCCCATCGCTGAAGATTCTCTCTGCCACGACGTATCCAAAGGAGAAGATCAACACGGCAAAGGCTAGCGGCTCGAGTACACGATATTCGGGAAAGCCGAAGAACTCCCTGAGATTGGCATAGAGGGACGCAACCCCCGCAACCAGTAAGCCGATCGTGGAAATCCGGTGGCGCTGGATCCCAAATCTCTTCGCAGTGGCGGGAAGGGCAACCACGAGCGCGACAAGCAGAACGAATAAAATCACCACCACATTGCTTAATGTGTATGAATCTGTACGGCGATTCAGTAAAGAGAACTGCACCAACTCCGGCTGCGCAGATCGCCAGCTGCGCGATCAATATGACTTGCAAGAATCGGCGCAGGATTCCACGGCTCATTTCCAGAAAGAAAAGTAGTCGGGGAACGACGGTTATGTAGGAGAGAATTGCTATCACGTCAAGGCGGCTGGCCCGGAAGGATCGCGGCAGCACGCTAAACACCGCGGGCGCATAGGCCAGGATGCGTGCGCCCCACATCACGTTCAGCAGGCCAAACCATACGAGGATGCGACCTTCCCTGCGACCCCGGATGGCAGAGATACCACACGCAACCAAGCCGAGGAACAGAAACACCGTCCCCAACATAATGGTGCCAACCTGGTCGCGAAGCATCCTGAGAACCTGCTCTTCCATAGGTTCACCCTGCCGGAGAACGGTAACACCTAGAGTCGCGAAGCATAACAACTCCGCGAAGCATAACAACTCTTAGATGCACTGTCTTTGCCTGCTTCCGATTTCGGGCGGATCAGCGCTCTAGAGTCGACTGGCGATAGCAGAGCGAGCCACTCTTCCAGCTGCCGCCGGATTTAATACTTGGCGATTTTGCGTCAGCTCAGAATGATCCACTGAGCATAACTTCGGGCTTGCCGACCATCCTGAAGTTCATCGCGTGGTGGCTCGACCCGAAATGCCGAGTACGCCCACCTATGCGAACAGCGCGCTAGAATAACGGCAGGGATCAACGATGGGAATTCAGAGACGCATATGGATAGGGATGGTGTTCCTGGGTGCATGTGCGCGGCTACTTCCCCATCCGTGGAACTTCGCTCCGGTGACGGCCATCGGTGCGGTACTCGGTGGCTATGCGGCTCTCAGCCGTTATTGCCAACCGATGGATCAGGCATGCATAGCATGCGCATAGTTTCTCTCCTCGCGAGTGCCACGGAAATCGTCTGTGCCTTAGGGGCTGGCGAAATGCTGGTAGGACGGTCGCATGAGTGCGATAACCCGGACTGGGTGCGACGCCTCCCTGCCTGCAGCGAACCCGCCTTTGACGTGTCTGTTTCGAGCAGAGAAATCGATACAGAGGTTCGTCGCCGGCTCCGGTCAGGAGAACCGCTGTATCACGTCCACGGAGAATTGATTCGAGAGTTACGTCCCGATCTGCTGATCACGCAAGCGCACTGCGAAGTGTGCGCTGTGGCCCCCGGCGATGTGCAGCGAAGTAGTGCTTGTTCGCTCACAGCGCAGCAAATGGCGTTGTCCGCCGCGTCTTTGGAAGAAATCTTTCAAAGTATTCGACGGATCTCGCAAGCGCTGGATCTCGAGGAGCAGGGAGAGGTCCTTGTCCGCCGCGAACGACAGCGCCTCGACACGGTCAGGAAGGAGGTTGCGCGTTTCACCCCGCCAACCGTGGTCATGCTTGAGTGGACGGATCCCGTATTTGCGATGGGAAACTGGGGTCCGGAGCTGGTGGAAATCGCGAACAGCAAGCTTCTACTTGGACGAAAAGGAGAATACTCCGTCACCATTTCTGGCGAGCAGCTTCGTGCTGCGGATCCGGAATACCTGATTGTCGCGCCCTGCGGATACAACCTGGAGCGGAGCCTGCGCGAACTAGCCATACTGGAACAATATCCATGGTGGCGGGAGCTTCAGGCAGTACGCAAAGGCAACGTCGCATTTGCGGACGGTAATCTATTCTTCAACCGTTCCGGAATGACGATCTCTCAAACGGCAGAGATCATCACCGAAATCCTCCATGGTGTCTCATTCGGAACTGCGGGAGTGCATTGGCGATGGATCGAAGGGCAGGCGGCGAGCGACGTGCCGCAGATTCTCGTGAGCCGGACTTGAGGAAGGTTCTCTTATCGTGGAGCAGCGGCAAAGACAGCGCCTGGACGCTGCATCTCCTTCGGCAACAGCCGGACATCCAGGTGGCCGCGCTGCTCACAACTTTTAACTCCGCAGCGGACCGCGTGGCGATGCATGCAGTCCGGCGTGCGTTGGTGGAAGCACAGGCGGAGCGAACTGGGCTCCCGCTCTGGGCAGCGGAACTGCCATGGCCCTGTTCTAACCTGGAATACGAAGAGCGGATGCGCGCTGTGTGCCAACGGGCAACGACGGAGGGAATCACCGCTATCTCATTCGGAGACCTGTTTCTTCACGACATTCGCGACTACCGGATACGGCTATTACAGGGGAGCGGGCTCGAACCGCTGTTTCCGGTCTGGCAAATGCCCACGGAACAATTGGGCCGGGAGATGATCGCAGCGGGCGTGAAAGCAAAGATTACCTGCGTCGACCCCTCGAAGCTCGCGAGATCCTTTGCCGGTCGTGATTATGACCTGCGCCTGCTCGAGGACCTGCCCCCCGAAATCGACCCGTGCGGCGAAAATGGGGAATTTCACACGTTCGCTTGTGATGCGCCGGTGTTCTCACGCCCGATCGCAGTACGTGTGGGGGAGGTGGTCGAGCGCGACGGATTTGTGTTTGCCGACGTGCTGCCAGAATGACTGGCTGTACCTTCCATTCTTCGTTATTTCCTCCCGGATGACGGTCAAACCGAAGTAATTTCAACTCGCTAACAGGGCTTAGCGCGTTTCCAGAACGGGACCGGGTGGATTCAAGCATCGGCGATTTCGCACTCGCTGAGCAGCTTGATTCGAGCAAGCGTCAGGAATGCAGCCTAGGCAATTGCGGACGATGGCGCTCTGGCGTCCGCCGCTTGCGGCTTGGCGCCCTTGATCAGCAGCCACAACATGAACACAATCTCCCCGAAGAAAGCGGGCTGAAGATAGGTATTCACCTTGTCCTGATACTGCGGCAACAGTATGCCCGTAAGGCTCAGGATCACCCAGGCGAGGCCTGCGAGGGCGAGCCAAACGCCCAGGAACCGCGGCAGGAATCGCGACTTGTACACAAGCAGCGCGAGTGGAAACAGGCAAAGACCCCAGAAGATTTCGGCGACGACAAATCCCCGACCATGCAGATTCAGGAACAGCATAGCCAGAGCATCCCGCTCGGGCTTGTCGAATATGGACAGGAAGTCAGTTCCTCGCACGAGAGTGAGGGCAGCGAATGAGTTCAGCTCATTCAGAAATGCTATCGGGATCGAGACCACAATCAATATCACCATGAGCGCGGCTTGCCGCCGGTTGACCCCCTTGAGCAGATCGTACAGAGCCAGGGCGACGAAGATGAAACCAGCCATGCCAACGAGTTCGCCCGCGATGCCGAGCCGAAAGAGCGTCTCGGAGGCCGTGATGTTGTTGGCCGTCGCGGCTGAGTCTCCGTGGACGATCAGCTTGTCGGGGACATAGCCCATGGCGAAGAAGCCAACTATTGACGTGAGTACGTATAGCAAGCCCGCGAATCGGCCGGGTTTTTTGGTGAATCTCATGTGTCCTCCCTGTGCGAGGGAGCCTGAGATACGGCGGAGGCTCTCGAAATTTTTCGTCACACGACGCAATCGGACGTTTGCGCGGATGAACCTCTGCAACGAGGTCTCGGCCGGATTCTAGTCGTATGACCGGCAAACGGGAAGCTTCGCTTTCAATTGATTACTTCAGGCCAAAGCGGTCATTGAGCTATTCAGAGCGATTTATCTCTTTGCCAAGAGGCCGATAAACCGGCTTTCCTCCAAGGCAAATGGACGATTTGCCGACTATTCGCCCAAGTGGAAAGCCACCCAGCAGACGAAGACGCCATCGAGTAACTGCATGCCGTCGGGGATGGCACGATTTAGCCATCGCCAGCCCCGACGCGGCAATGGCTCAGGCAGCCACGTGGGTGTAGAAGATCTTGCTGACCACGGTCCATTTCCCCTCTACCTTCAGTAGATGGAAGAAATCGGTGAAGCAGAAGCCCGAGAGGTCATTGGTGTCAATACGCACGCTGGCGGCCGTGCCTACGATATCAATAAAGGCGAACACCGCCTTCGCCTCCGGAGAAGGACGGAACTTGCTGTCGACGACGTCGAACAGGCCCTGCTGAACCGGCTCGCCAGTCAATTTGCTGTTGCCGTCGACACTGAACATGCTGGCTTTCTCGCTGAAGGCCGGTTTCATGATGGCGCTGTCGGCCTTTGCGAGGCCTTCGTTGTACTTGTTCATCACTTCAACGATGGCGTTGTATTCCTGAACGTAGGCTGGGTTGCTCATTGCATGGCTCCTGATTTGAGATAGCTTGCGAAACAAAAACTCCCACTTTCTTAGAGTCGACCGGTCGGTCTATAGTTGCAGAATTTACACAACATGTTTGAAGTTTTTTACTGATCGAGCAGATGTTCGTCGATTTCGCTTTCAACATTTGCAGTCGCAACCCTCCAACTGACCGCCGAAACTCCCGGTTCAAACAACAGCCGCCGGACAATTTCCTCGGCTACCTCATTGCGTCGCCCGTATGTACTCAGCAGAGCGCGAATCAGCATTCTGTCGATGGATTCAATATCCTGGCTGTGAATCGACTGTAACGCCATGGCGGACTGGGTGATGGTAGTCAATAGCAATGTCCGAAGCTGCGCCTCGTCGTTGATACGGCAGGTAAGGCTGATCTCGTACACAGTTTCGACCGGTGTCGCTTCCGGAAGCACTGGATGCAGACGATAGGCCAACGGACGCAGCGCAGTATTCGTAAGCAACACCGCTACCGCGAGCAGTAAAGACAGATGCGGCGCTCCATATCCAGCCAGAACCCCAATCGCCGCTGAACACCAGACGGTCGCCGCCGTATTTAGCCCACGTATATTCGCGCCATCCTTGAAGATGACGCCCGCACCCAGGAATCCGACACCCGAGACGACATATGAGGCGATCCGTCCTGGCGCCGCAGGGTCACCGTCTCCGAGTATCGCCGACATTACAAACGCTGCCGCTCCCGCGGACACCAGCGCATTGGTCCGAGTCCCCGCCATGCGCTGCCGCCACTCACGCTCCAACCCCACAGCGGAGCCCAGCAATAGCGCCGCCCCTAGCCGTGCCGTGAACCGCAACGTCAGCGAAACTGAACTCATCTCTACCTCTCCTTACAACCACTCGACAACGATCAGCCTGGAATCCCTTTCTGCTGTGGTGTCTGGTTGCCTTTCAGTGACGGTCGAAGTCTTGCGATCGCAGTTTCTGTCGTACGAAAGGTGCCAGAGAAGCAGAATTGCGGAACGGTACCTGAGGGTTCAGGGCCCAAAGGGGTACAAGAGCGAAACGGCTGCGTAAGATCGTGTTGGAATCCCGGCGGTACGTTCGAAAGGCACTGGTTCGTGCCCAAACCGCAAGTTGTTCAAGAGTTACCGCTCCAGGAGATTCGCCCCGGCACTAAATAAAGGCTTTGCAGACGGACGATGGAGTATTTCGATGAACGGCCAACTTAACGGTGGATATGCGGGACAAACACCCTTCTGTGTTTCGCAGTAGTGTCGTCATTCACCCAACTGCAACGTAGTGCTCGGAGCGCTGGCTGAATGGAGTACTTCTCGACGACCGCAGTCTAGCGAGAACCCTCGAGGTGCCAATCCCTCTGCAGTTTGTCATCACGCAGATGTTCGCGCGGTCGGGTCTCCTTCAATGCTATGAAAAGCTCGCTAGATACCTCGCCCAGCCCTTGCAACGCGCGATACGAACCAGATGCCTTCCATGCATTGAGGCGATCGGCGGAAGACCAATGCGTGACCAGCGAATAGATCACTTTGTCCGCTGCCGGCAACATGCCGAGAGGCCCAACGAAGTGATAGGCTTGCGACTCATATTCACCACTACGTGTTTCGAACATCTTCGCTCCGAGCCCGGGGAGGCCATCCAGCGCCTCTTGCACGACCTCCATCTGCGCGTCGCTGAGTGGGGCATCGACAAACAGCCGTGTTTCCGACATCAGACGATCGCCAAGCGCTTCACCTGCAGCCGGCTCAATCCATTTTCTGATGTATAGGTCAGTCCACCACTTCTCGTACGCAGCTTTCTGCACTGCTCGATGTTGCGGATGATGGTACCAAGCGTTCATTTGTTCTTCACTGTCAAAGCGCACCCCGAAATGCAGCCAGGTTGAGTTCAAGACCGGGCCGCCGTAGACCGCACCGAAGCCGTACTGCTGTATCGCAACAGGCGCAAATTTTTCATAGAAAGCCAGAAAATCTGTTTCCCTCCCTGGGGTTATCTTGTAACCACCTTCAACAACAATCCGGGGACCTGCACTTTTCGTCGCTGTCATGAACGCGCTCCATTCATTATTGGGATAACTTGCGAAATAAACCCTCACACTTCTTAGAGTAGACCGGTCGGTTTTTAATAGTAGTTTGTGAATAGTTGTGATGTCAAGTATTGTTGTGTCAAGTATCTCTGGAATCCAGTACGAGAGAGCCCTTCAACCCGGAGTCAAATTGTTGACAAACTCTTCGCATCATCTCGCAGGAATCCAGCCACCCGCATACCGGTTACCTGATTCCGCACGCATACGATGTGTTCGCTTGGCTGTTTCAAACCTGGGCCGGTCGATTGAGTTCTACAACTCTGTCGTTGGGTTGAATATTCTCTCTCAACAGGGGAACCTCGCACGCTTGGGAGCAAATGGCGTTGTTCTTCTAGAACTGCAAGAGCAGCCGGGGTTACATCCGATCGCGAAAAAGACGCGCCTCGGGCTTTATCACACCGCGTTTCTCCTCCCCCATCGCCAAGCGCTTGGGAGTTTCCTACAGTACCTCAATCGACGCCAGATTCCCTTCGGAGCTGGGGATCACCTTTACAGCGAGGCACTATATCTGGCAGATCCTGACGGGCTCACGGTCGAAGTGTATGCGGATCGACCCCGCGACACGTGGACGTATCGCAACGGTGAGTTGATGAGCGCTACAGATCCCGTCGATCTGGTCGGGTTGGCCAGATCAGGGACTCCGGACTGGTACGGAGTCCCTGCCGAGACTCGCGTTGGCCACGTGCATTTCTACATTGGCGATCTGCGACAGGCGAAGCGCTTCTATCACGAGAGTCTTGGCTTCACGATCATGACCTGGAACTACCCAGGAGCGTTGTTTACATCCGTCGGAGGCTACCATCACCAGCTCGGGCTCAACAATTGGGCCGCAGGCTCCCCTATTGCCTCTCCGTACGAAGCTCGCTTGCTCTATTGGGAGCTGGAGCTGCCAAACCGAACCGCGATGGCGGACGCCTTCCAAAGCTTACAGCGGGGAGACTGGAATCCTCAAAAAGTGTCGGACGAGATCGCAACTTGCACCGATCCTTGCGGGATCTCGGTCAGGCTAATAGCCAAGTAGGGATATTGGAGGAAGAGGCAATCAGGCGAAGCCCGACGAGGTGTAGGACGAGAATGACATCGTCGCATGCGCTTCAGGCGGGGCCGCTCCGAACACCTTATGTACCGATCGCTGAACACTCTGACAGTTCCTCGAAATTTCGCAACATACGAGATTAACCAGTCGTCCACAAAGCTCAGCGTAACCACAGCACATTGATCAAAGGTTGATGGTCTCATTGATTCGCAACCGAGTTTGCAAGCAAACGCCAAAGGCGACAACCAATCATGGAATTGAAGGGCTCTAGCGAGCTCGCTAACCTTGCCGCGACACCTCACCTGAGTCCGAAATCCCGCTCCGCATAGGCATAGATAGAATGGTTTCTATGCCAAAACTCGAGCAGGAGCTCAAACAGAACCGCCCCTTCCCGGCAATCGAACAGGAGGTCACCGTAGCGCTTCTGAGAACGGCGGATGCACTTTACCGAGCAGTCAATGCTGTCGCCAAGGTCGAGGGGCTCAACATGGAGCAATATAACGTCCTACGAATCCTGCGAGGGGCGGGCGAACACGGACTGCCGACTCTGGAAATCCCCAAGAGAACAATCCGTCGTGAACCGGGCATCACTCGCCTCTTGGACAAATTGGAGAAGAAGGGGCTCGTGATGCGAAAGCGTCCCGACGGCGATAGGAGGAAGGTCATATGTTTGATTACCAAAGCAGGGCTCCAGTGCTTAGCGAGACTCGACAAATCGCTTGCTCCTGTTTGGAAAAGAGGCATTTCACGACTGTCCGCCCGAAGCGCTCGCGAGTTATTGTCTCATTTGGCTTCCGTACGTGAAGCTCTATAGGGTTTCGGTTTGATCTCAAGGCTCGGTCGCGGTCCGGTGGCTAAGTCGCAATGCATCTACGAATCCTTTCAGACTGCTCACAAGACGGCTCACACATTGCTTCTCTCCTGTGTACCCCGGCTAGATGAAAGAGTTTGCAACTCATTGAGAAACGAGCGGATTACGGGTAAAAAATTAAAGGCCAGCATCCTCGCCATTACTTTCAGATCGTTGATCGTGAGAGTCTTCATCTCCGCAGAGAATCTGGCTTACGCTCTAGCTATCCCCAGCAGTAAGGCCACCTGGAGAGTCTCCCGGTGGCGCCTACCCAGCCACAAACATCTGCCGCTCCGCTTCCCTTCTCTGCGTCAGTCCCTCTACCTCGACACCTCTCGCATGAATTCAGACAATCCCAAGGGCGAACTCCTTAAGCCCTGATGGTTCATGCCGGAATTTTTCCGGTTTGGTATTCCACCTGCCCCGTAAGCGCAACTACGTATGCTCGAATGGCCTCGCCGATTGAAGTGATCGTGTGAATTTCGAGAAGTACTTTCTTCGTGCTGGAACTCTTCCACGAGTTCATCGATCTGCTGTGCGATGCCTTCCCACGACTCGGCTTCATTGCGCAGTGTATGCGAAAAAAGCAGATCAAGAGAACCACACCATTGAGCGATGTAGACATCGATGAGAAAGGCTAGCCAGATACATCGAACAACGTCCGCTAACGGCACTAAATGCTCAAGAGTTCTTTTTCTCGTGACGCTCGAACCTTATCTTCAAAGAAATCGATCACCAAGCGCTCAGGGCTCCACTTGAACCCTAATTTTAGAATTTGATGATTCCACCACGAGTTCACGGCCGGATCCTTCGCCGTTTCGAGAATCCGCTCGATGTCCCTACGCCATCCGCTGCGCAGGTCATAGAGTTCGTCACGGTAGCGACGCAATTCTGGGCTCGTCTCGCCATATGGGAGCCTATGAAGAACTTCTCCGGATCTCACATAAAGACGCTCCAGCATGGCTAGCTGATCGTTTTTTCTTCCTGCAAGTAGGTCATCCAACTTGCCTTCGATCCGCTTTAACCGCCGTAACGTGTCAATGGAAGCGATAATGTGCGCCGTTGCGACCACTAAAGAAGAGAGATTCGCCAGCTTTCCGAGAACATCCTTGCTCCCTTTAGCCAGCTCAACGATGCGTCCATGGCGATCCTGAAGTTCGGGAAGCCATTGTCCAGTCGCCGTATGAGTCGGAATTATTGCGCTTCCCTCTGCTATTTGCCGGTAGCCTGCATTGGTGAACCTCTAGGTGATGTCCAGGGACCGGGGAGTGCTTTGCGAACTCCATCGACTGAACTATGAAGTTAGCTCCCTGCCCGGCAAGCGAATAATTAAGAGCTTCCCTCCCAAACTCTCCAACTTCGTGCGCCAGACTATTGCCTTCGAGAGCCGTCTTAAAACTTATGTTCATCAGCGGAGATTTCGGCGACGGTAATAGGTTGATGTCCGCTGGTCCAGCAGCTCTGTTTTCTGACCCATTAGATTTAATGATCGAGCAGAACGTTGAAAGCGATATCGAGGAAGTTTTCTAATGGAGCATTCGACCGATCGGCTTTTGACCGTAGGAGCGCGCCTTCATAGCTATTCAAGAGGAAGGCGGCCAGTTTCTCCTGCTTCGTTGATTTGGGGAGATCTCCGCCTTCGATCGCTTCTTCGAGAACGCCGGCAATGGAAGCCTGCCAGTTGGCGAAGGAGCTTCGCAGGAGGGACTGAATCGAGTCGCTGTGGTCTGCCATCTCAAGACTGAGGTTACCCATCATACAACCGGACACCGTTGCGCTTGGTCCGTAGACCTTAATCAATTCCTCAAAATGTTGCCTCAGGCGTTTCAGGGGCGCAGCTTTGCCGGTTCGAAGAGTCTGCTCGGCCCGTTGATTTTCCCCCTGAACATAGAGTTTCAGTACTTCGATCGCGAAGGCTTCCTTGCTGGGAAAATAGTGATAGAACGATCCCTTTGGCACGCCGGCGTCGTCCAAAATCTCTTTCACGCCCGTCGATGCATAGCCCGTGGCATGAATGCGACGAAGTCCGATCTGAAGCAGATGATCGCGCGTGTTCTGAGTTTCCATCTTGGTAAACAACCAGTCTATTCGATGCCGTATAACCCTTCTCAGGATTTTACAAATCCAGTCCATTTGGACGAAAAACCGGCTACACGTCCAGTTGCGGACGGAACAGCTCACCCGGGTTCGATGCCAAGCCTGTCGTTTGACGGCGGCGGTCCCAAAGGGGAGAACGTCTCGTTATCAAAATCCACCGGAACAATAGTCGGTGGACTGGAACTTGAGGCCCACTAGAACACTGTCGGAGGCGAGGGTGGAGGACCTCCACCCCCTTCTCACGACAAAGAGGTGACCAGTCTTACGTTTGAATCGCAGCGTAAGAGCAACCCTGCTTTTGCTGATGCTTTTACAAACGTGCCAGCAGCCGGGTAAAGAACGGCTCGCTCTCTCTTTCGTCCTCTTGCTCTTGAATGGTTCGCTCCTTCTCCAGAATGGCTGAGAGTTCCTCACGACCTGGAACAACAAGGACGTCCAAAATTAGTCCGGGGGGCAGCTCGCGTAACATGACTTGCCTGCCGTCTGCGAACTCAAAGATGTCCAGTTTAGGCTGTTTAAGCATTTTGAAAACCGCCTCGACCTCTGGGCCGACGTGAAGAGAGGCTTGCTGATTTTCGGAGAGCCGGAATAAGACTCTGGTCTGATCCACGAGGCAAACCGGACAAGGCCTCGGAGCCTCGAGTTCTTGCTCTCGAACTACCCAGTTCGCGTGCCAATTCATGGTCCTAATGGCAAGACGCTGTCCCGCCTTGGCCTCCTCTATATGCGTTGCATGCTCAGCTGAGAACCAGCACATATATTTATCCTCCAGTCTTGGATTTGAACCGAGTCTTGGGAATTGTCCCCACGTTCTGTTTTGGGATTTCAAGCTTGCACAGCAGATGGGGAGCGAGGATGTTGTGGGGTTCGGCGCATCTAGTGCCTACTTCGCGGCCCGTGAGGACTGAGTGAGTGCTCGGGTCGGTCGTTCCATTACTCCTCCCAGACTCGCGCTCACATTACACCAACCGTTCAATGCATTCAAGCGTGAGCTCACCTGTTCTCACGTTGGGGTGGGATAATTCGTATAAGCCAGAGATCCAAGCCGAAGGAATTATGGCACTTGTCCGACAAGCCGACTATTCGGCCAACTGGATAAGTTCCGGTTTGGCGACTATTCGGCCATGTGGCTCGCATTCCATTGTCGATGAGGGAATTGGCGATTTATCGCCAATTGAAAAAACAACTGCCGATTTCGCGTTCGCCGACAACTCGAAGATCCACTGATGCGGAGAGTGTTTGGCGACACTGAAGTATCGCTCATCTCGATGCCACTCCGGTGAATAGTCGAAAACCTGAGATTACTTCCGCCACACCCGTTCAACCATCTCATGTACTGCCTGAATCACGACATCCGGTCGGTCAGTCTGGATATAGTGCCCACTCCCTTTGGCGACGATCCGTGTTCCACTAGCTGAAAGATGGCTAAACACACTGGTCACAAGTACAACCAGCGCTATCAGAAATGAGCAGGAAGCGATCAGCCTTCGATTTCATCTTTCGCAAAACCCATAGGGGCTCCCGCATACTGAGATAGGGAAAAAGGGAGGCGAGAAGGAGATCTCCTCGCCTTCCGAAAGCGGGCAATCGAATTAGAAGTCGATTCTGAGCGCCGCCTGTCCCGTCCGATTTCCCGCATTCTCCGCCGTTTGCGGTCCAGTCAGCCGCCCGAACAGCGAATTGTCGATCGCCGTCACAGGAGGCGCAAAGTTGGTGTGGTTCAGAACGTTGGTAAAGGTCGTCTCGAACCGTGCATGCACCTTCTCGGTGATAGCGAACCGCTTTGCCACACCAAGGCTCACTGTGGCCGTCCCAGGACCCTGAATGTTCCCAACTCCTGCATTCCCGAAGCGACCTGCTCCTGCGGGTGTCGCCAGGAAGGACAGGTTGTTGTATGTTACAGCTCCGGCAGTACCCTTCGGCACCATATCCGGACGCAGCACGGCACTACGATTGACGACGTTCGTGTTCGACTGATCGGCAGAGCCGCTGATGCTGGGGGTAAGCCAGGGGCCCGTCTCCAGCAGCGTGATGGTTGTCAGATCCCAGCCGCCGAGAAACATATCCGTAGCTGTCCTGGTATTCATGTACTGACGTCCCTTGCCGAAAGGAAGCTGATATACCCCCATGAGCAGCATGCGGTTGCGACGAGTACCGGAAACATTGCCGAGGTTTTGTTTGATGTGAAACCGATCGGCGACGGGAAGTCCGTAATTGACCTCACCGGCGAACGCGCTCGGCGCATCACCCTGATTGTCGGCCACACTCTTAGCGTAGGTGTAATTTGCATCCACGTAGAGCCCATGCTCCAAACGATGCGTCGCCTGGACCTCGAATGCGTGATAGTTTGCCTCACCTGCATTGAACGTACTGAGGAGCGTCGTCCAGTTCTGATATGGCGCGCGAGAATCCACAAAAACTCCAGCCGTTGCTCCCGTGTTGTACGGAATCGTGCTGGCGGGAATCTGGTTTAGATCCTCGGTGATGCTCAGCCGGTAGGTGTGCATGCCGACATAGCTCGCGCGAAGCGATGTTGCGTTCGTGAACTGGCGCTCTACGGTCACGTTCCACTGGTTTGATTGGGGATCGCAGAAGTGGGGATCAACTCCCTGATCCAGTCCGCCACCACCGAAGGTTGGACCGCCGGAGGTGGCTGGAGAAGTTTTCGGAAAGACGATCTGTGGCGTGTTCGGCCCAGCACTGTTGGAGTTGGAATACGTGTGCAGATTCGAGGTTGGATTGCCGCTGTTGTTGAACGAAAGCGGTCCCAAGTTGGTCATCGTATAGATGCCAAATCCGGCACGCACCACCGTCTTGGTGTCGTTGAACGGACGATAGGCAATCGAGAAGCGCGGCTGGAAGTCTCCTTTATAAGTCTGGCGCAGACTCTGCGGCAATCCATCCTGGCTGGCCGTGATATATCCGGTGCACGGTAACCCGTGAACGTTCGATCCGCCAGCCATACCGGACGGGCACGCATTGAAGGACTGCTGGAAGGCGACGTTGGAAGAAGTGATGTTCTGGCTGGTGAGGTATCCCGCCAAAGCATCAGGAACGACAATCGAGTTATTCCGTTGATCGAAGTTTGCCAGATTACCGCCGTCCTCCTGAAAGCCGGGGAGAATCTGCCAGCGAAGACCGTAGCTGAGCGTCAAACGACTGTTGACCTGGAATTCGTCCTGTGCGAAAAAACTATATTGCGTGGCGGTTCCTCCAACATCTGGGCTGGAGACAGCGAAGTAAAGCGTGGTGGGTGCGCCTTCGAGGAAGTCGCCAAAGGCATTGCCCGTAAACTGATCGCCCGGGGCGTTTCCGTAAGATGGTTGAAATATGAAGGCCCCGAAGTCGTCTGAGGCGAACTGTGGGGCAAAGCTCTCCAGGTCGAAGTACCGAACGCGACGGACATCGATCCCGCCCTTCACCGTGTGCTTGCCGAAGGTGTAAGTCAGGTTATCACTGAACTGCGTCGTCTTCGACTGGGTGACGCCTGCCTTGTCTCTTCCAATGACTGGGAACGGGGTGCCCGCGCTGAAATTGAAGGTGGGGAATGCGTGGGTTAACGGATGCTGGCTGATATCGACACCAGTCAGATTCAACTGACTCAACGCGGTGGAACCTTGAATCGGGAAGTTGACGTTGGTCGTCACGTTCGTGAAGCCGTAGCGAAACTCATTCAGCAGCCTTGGGGTAATCGTGTAGGTATGCGAAATCAGCAGGCTCCGATTGTGAATGGAATCCGAATCATCCGGCAGAAAGAGGTTCGCGAAGTCCGTGGTGATGTTCTTGCGGCTAAAGCGCGCGTAAGCCGATTGCTTGGACGAGATCGTCTGATCGACCCGGATGTCCGCACCGTCGGTGCGTGCCGGAGTTGCTTGAAAATTCTGATAGTTGATGGCCTGCGTCTGGTTAATGGCGCCAGCCACATTCGGCAATGGGTAATAGGCGAGCAGCGCCTTTGCTGTCTGGCTGATCTGGGCAGATGGAATCGTAGGCCCACCGATATCAGAAAGGTTGCCGTTCCTGTCCGCCACGGTCGGAACTACATATTGCTGGAACACCGCAGTGCTACGTCGGTTGCCCTCATAGTCCGCAAAGAAAAACGTCTTGTTGTGCCCATCATAGAGGTGTGGAATCACAATCGGCCCGCTCAACGAGAAGCCAAACGTATTGAATTTCTTGGGGGCTTTTCCGCTAGAGCCATACGGATTGGCATCCAGCGCCTGGTTTTGCAAATACTCGAAGACACTTCCGTGATACTCGCTTGTCCCGTTCTTGGTTGTAAATGTCACATCGCCGACCTGGGAAAACTCCGCACTATTGTTGAATGCGGTCACTTTAACCGCAGCAATTCCCTCCTGCGATGGATAGGCGTCCTGCAGCGCTCCATTCTGTCGCACGTTGGCAGTTGAAATGCCATCGACGGAGAAATTCACCATCGAGGAACTCGCTCCGCCGAGGGCGATATTGCCGGAACTATCTGTCTGAACGTTGGGAGACAGGCCAAGGGCGCCTAGCGGACTGGTCGTGGTCGCGCGGTTATTCAGGGGTAACTGCGTCATTTCGATATTCGTCTTCGAATCGCTGATCGTTCCATTTTCCGTATTGATCTGGTCGGCTGCTCCCGATACTTCCACGGTTGTCATCTGTGCCGCAACGTTGAGCGTAGCCTCAAGTCTCAAGTCCTGTCGTGCCTCGACTGAGATCCCCGATACAACGGTGTCGGCAAAGCCATCGCGATGGGCGCGCAACGAGTACTTACCAGCCTTTACATTTTCAAAGATGAAGGCGCCTGAACTATCGGCGTCGACTGTGCGCTCTGTATTTTCATCTGTACTATGCAGCACAATCTGCGCACCTGGAATCGCCGAGCCGCTAGCGTCCTGTATGGTGCCTCTGACGCTCCCAAACGTCGATTGGGCATGGGCGAACGCCCCCGCGGCAAACAACAGACAGCAAATAATCACGGAGGCGACGCTGTATAAAATACGTCTCAGAACGCTCCGCCCTTGCCGCCCATGAGTTTGCTGAAGCCGGTTCTGCGTCTGTTGAAGCGACACGGCCGTATCCTCTACAAGGGACGTGCGTGCTGCTGTGTCTAGTGAAAGAAGGCCTCTAAGTAAGTTCATGTCGAATCGCCTCATATGCCGGAAAAGACCGACACTTTCAGTGAATCGCGAACGCCGTTAGCAATGCATAAGCTCCTTCTTAACGGTTTGTTTATGCCTAAATCGCTATAGTTCTGGCATCGGTCATCCGAATGATTGCCAAACCAATCCACGTGGTCCTACGCAGGATTGCCGGCGGCTGTGCCGCTGGAACGCTGTTGACGCTTCTCTCCTACCGCCTTCACTTTAATCTCTCTGCCGCGACCTCTATCCACCTCTTTCTGGTAGTAGTCATCGCTCTTCGCTGGGGGTTATTCGAAGCGAGCCTCGTTTCAATTCTGTCTGTTGCTTGCCTCGACTACTTCTTTACCCAACCTTTGTTCCAGTTCTACATCACAGATTCGCACGATTGGATCGCTCTCCTGGTCTTTGAAGCAACTGCCTTGATCGTCAGCAGCCTCTCAGACCGAGTGAGTCACCACGCTCGCGAGCTAGAGCGACGTCAAGCTCAACAACAGAAACTCTACGAGCTCAGCCAGCACATTCTGCTCCTCAATCGGGAAGCGGCGGCCGATCAGCAGCTCGTCGATCTCATACGTTCCAGCCTGCGAGTGAAAGGGGTTGCCCTTTGGAATGCCTATGAGATGCATCAGTACAAGAGTGGAGATTGTGATTTCTCCGATGACGAGGTACGCTCCTCATACTTTCTCGAAACAAATGACGATGACTTGAGCTCGGGTGTTTCCCGGCGTGTCCTTCGGCTCGGAACCCGGCCAATTGGATCTCTCTTCCTCTGCGGGCATTCGCTCGACTCAGCCTCGATCAATGCAGCCTCCTCGCTTACTGCAGTTGCAATCGAAAGGGCACGCTCCTTTTCGACCGAAGCGAATGCGGAAGCGGCAAAACAAAGTGAGCAACTGCGCTCCGCCATATTGGACGGCCTCGCACACGCTTTCAAGAGCCCACTTACGACGATCAGAGCCTCAAGCTCCGGCCTTCTTGCGATGAACACCCTATCGGGCACTGAAGAAAAGCTAGTTGGCTTGATTGATCGCCATGCGGGGCATCTTAGCGACCTCGCCAATCATCTTCTCCTTACTGCAAAGCTGGATAGCGGCGATCTGAAAGTCAAGCGCGAGCAAGTCGACGTGGCTCGGTTGATACAACGCACCATTACGGAATCATCACAGGAACTGGATGGGCATTCTATTGACGTCCAAGTGAGTTCGGCGAACGACGCTGTATATGCGGATGGAAAGCTCCTTCAAATGGCTCTTTTCCAAGTCCTCGACAATGCTGCAAAGTACAGCCGTCCCAGCTCTCAGGTTGTCATCGCGGTTCAGGAGGAAGACGCGGAACTGGTCATTAGGGTCAAAAACGAAGGTTCGTTCATTCCAGATGACGAAAAAGAAAAGGTATTTCAACGTTTTTATCGTTGCTCTGGATCGGTAAAGTCGATTTCCGGCACCGGGATCGGTCTCTCGGTGGTCAGGCGGATCGCTGAAGCGCACAACGGGCGAACGTGGGTTGAGAGCGATCAAGTAAATGGGACGACGTTCGTAATCGCATTACCCCGCACTGCAAAGGAGAAAGTGTGAGTCAGAAGAGAAAGGTGTTGGTTGTTGAAGATGATGAAGGAATCCGCCAGAGCCTGTTCGAGACATTGGGCGCACTTGGATTTGCGGTAGGGGAGGCTCGCAATGGAGAAGAAGCCCTTGTGCAACTGCGCATGGTTAACTATGACGCGGTCCTTCTCGATATCAACATGCCGGGTATGGGGGGCAAGGAGACGTGTCGACGAATCTGTCAAACCTTCCCCGGATTGCCGATCATTATGCTCACTGTTCGTGACGATGAAGAGGATATCGTCGAATCGTTAGATGCGGGGGCATTTGACTATGTCACGAAGCCGTTTCAGATCCGTGAGCTCACCGCAAGGTTACGATCAGTCATCCGGCGTCGCCATGCCCCGACTGGAGAACCAGATGTGATTAGCATAGTGGGCGACATCACGCTCGACGCCAATCGCCGCCTTGTAGAGAAAAAGGGTGAACAGGTACGCCTCGCTCCAAAAGAATACGAGACCCTCCGTTGTTTGATGGAACATGCTGGTAGACCCGTGAGGCACGAAAATCTGCTGCGATCCATTTGGGGACCGCTTTATAGCAACGAACGTGAATACTTACGTGTTGTCATCAATCAACTGCGAAAGAAAATTGAAGACGACCCTGCTCACCCCGTTTATATCTTGACCGAGAGCCATATTGGCTATCGCTTCCGTGAAGACTAACGAACCAGAAGTCTTAGGGACACTTTCGGATGCCACAGGAGATGGAAAAAGGCAAGTTGTTTGTCTCTGTGATCGCATGCAGACAATAGAGAGACGTCGAAGTACGGTCTCTAAGGACCAGAATGAATCAACTTACCCAGATTGTCTCCACCCCGGCCGGGATCTTCGCCGCTCTTGTCCTCGCAGCAGATCTCGAGGTCCAGGGCGATGCCTGTTTTCAATCTGGCCTTTACCATGCCTCAGGAATGAGACACTTCGGGTGGTTTCTTGCAGGCGCGGCAGTGCTCGTATGCTACAGCCTATTTCTGAACACCTCGAAAGTGGGTTTCGCAAAACTCCTTGGCGTCTATGTTGTGCTGTTCTTTCTCGTCGCTCAAATCATGGCGAAGCTGCAATTTCATCAATCACCGACGAAGCCGATTTACATTGGCGGAGCCTTTATCGTCGTTGGCGGATTGATCATGACTCTTTGGAGACCCTAATGACAGTTTTCTACCGGTCGGGTCCGTTGGAGCAGAATTCAACAACGTGACAAGCACTCCGCAGGCCTTAGAAGGCTATCAGGACCGGCTGTCAAATTGCCTGTAAAGTCGGTTTTTCCGTGCGTTCGCCGCTCAGTTGGCGATAACAGGCCAAAGCGCTCATTGAGCTATTTAGAGCTATTTATCTCTTTGCCAAGAGGCCGATAAACCGGCTAATCGGAGAGTGAGCTTCCCTCTCGAATGAGCTACTATTTGGCAATCTAAATTTCGCTGATCTAACTATCTACCGCAGCGGAATAAATAACCCATAAGCTGGCCATTTGGCCAAATTATGGGTTATTTTTCAGAAGCCCCCGCAATCCGATCAAACGTCGCTCGATTCTGGGTGGCTTTCGGACGAGATCCGATTATCTGTTCATGAAAGTAGGGAGAACGCGATAGAGTAGATTTTAAGAGTACGTTGAGCCTCGACAGATTCAACCGATGCTGAAGTCGCAAAAGCTATTTTTGCACTCGGCTTCGGATGACTCGGCATCCGCCTCGGGGAGCGAGATCGTGGCAGAAATAAGCGGGTCTCACCGACCTCCGACGTGGATGAACGCTTACGCGCGCATCCAAAGCTTTTTGTCAGGAGGTAAACCATGTCACTAGCAAATCTGTTTGACCTGAGCGGGCATGTCGCAGTGGTCACTGGCGGCAACGGCGGCATTGGCCGTAGCATCGCCCTGGGTCTGGCGCAAGCGGGAGCTGCCGTTGCAGTTCTGGCGCGAAACGAGGAAAAGAACAAAACCGTCCTCGGCGAGCTAAAGGCGGTAGGTAGTACGGCCTTGGCACTCAGCGTCGATGTCACTGCTGAGGGGCAACTGCAGCCGGCCCTGCAGCAAGTCGAGCAGACGCTCGGGCCGGTGAGCGTTTTGGTCAACAACGCCGGAATTGCCGCCTTTGGAAAGGGCGTTCTCGAAACATTCCCGCCAGGACTGGGATCGGGTGATCGAAACCAACCTCAATGCCTGCTTTTTGCTCTCGAAGCTTGCGGCGGCGTCAATGGTCAAGCAGCAACGAGGAAAAATCATCAACATCGCCAGCATGTATGTCATTTTCGGCGCCGCACTTGCTCCCTCCTACAGCGCAACTAAAGGGGCGTTGGTGCAGCTGACTAAATCGATGGCAATCGAACTGGCGCCCTTCAACATCCAGGTGAATGCGCTCGCACCAGGATTCATTGAAACCGACCTGACCGATGTTGTGAAGGCCACGCCTGCGCACCAGGAGGTCGTCGCACGGACCCCGGCCGGTCGTTGGGGTCATCCAGACGAATGCGCCGGCGCAGCTGTGTTTCTGCGTCCCGCGCTTCGGATTTTGTCACCGGATCAACCGTTGTCGTAGATGGCAACGCCCAGGCGGCGGCCTTGGACGCGCTATACGTTCCGGCACTGGGAACTGCAATCCAACTCAGGATGGAGAGAACGTTGATGATGGCACCTCCGCCGTTCTTCGCCAGAACCGGAGCAAAGGCACGACTGAGGAAGAGCGGCCCAAAGTAGTTGGTCTCCATTTCTGCCCTGGCGGCTTCCACGGAATTGGGCTCGAGAAATCCTGTCCAACGCGCAATCCCAGCGTTGTTGATGAGAAGGTTCACATCCCCATACTCTCTCGCGGCAGCAGCGACGGCTTTCGGATCTGTTACATCCAGGCGTAGACGTTCCACTCCATCGAGAGGGATGCTTTCTGGATTGCGCTGCGGCATAGACTTTTCGTGCCCCTGCAGCGAGCAGCTCTTGTGCAAATACCAAACCGATTCCCCGGTTTGCACCTGTTACGAATACGACTGAATCACGAATTTTCATGGTAAATCTCCTTTTTATTAAGCTTCACTGGTGTGTCAGTGGCCCCTGTCACAATTTCTTCGGGCGTTATTTGCCTATGTTGTGTGGCGCACGAGCGTTTGCTAGCGATAAGTGCCAGGCACCGACAGTTATCGAGGACCTTCGCGTTCAATGACGGGCATCTCTGAGCTTAGCTACGAGGGCATCCCCGAAGAGTTCGGACGAGCCTGGCTGTTGGCCGGTAATCACTTCTCGGTCCTCAATGACATTCGGTTGCCACAAGCCAACATGGTCTACATGCGCGCCAGCCTGGGCTAAACCATCGGGAGGGTAGAATTGCACTTGGCCACCAAGCTGACCGGAAGAACCCTCCAGCATATGCTCCTCGGCGGAGGAGAAGACCGTCAGCCTATAACCAGCGTACGGCCAGTCCTTGGCGATGGTGGCGGCTGTGACGTAGTCTCTCTTTGCGAGTGCGGCCCGGAACGCCACTGGGTCCGAGACCGTCGACAAGAGCGCCATTGGACCATGGCAGATAAGGGCGGTCGGGCGACCATTCGAGTGAAATGCGAGCAGTATTTGTCCCAGAGTCTTGTCTTGCATCAGGTCCTGCATCGGGGCGTGCCCACCTGGGATGAAGATTCCAACATAGCCATCGGTTCCCTCCTCAAGTACCTGGGCAAGTGTCATGGGATGTTTCAGACCTTGCATCGACTCGACCAGAGCAACAGCGGACGCGCGAGCTTGATCACTGTTTCCAAAGTAGAACTTGTCATTTGAAACGGGGTCGAAATTCGGTGCATCCCCCTTCGGATTGGCAAAGACCGGGGTGTATCCAGCATCGAGAAGTTTGCGGAGGGGATCGGCAAGCTCTGGCAAGTAATAGCCTGTGTTGTATACCTTGCCGTCATTCAGGACGAGTTGTCGTGCGCTCGACATGATGATAAGTACCTTACCCGCTGATTGCGCCAATACGGGAAGCGGCTGGGCCGCAAATAGCAGCACTATCAGAGCGCCAAGCACAGGCAGCATCTTGGATTTGGATACGTAGCATTTGCTGGATTCTGTTTGCAAAGTCTTGGCAGAAGCGACGGTGTTGAGATCCGTCTCGTCCAGGTGTATCCGCGTTACTCCATCAACCGGAATACGTTCTTGATTGCGCGCTGCGGCATAGACTTTTCGTGCCCCTGCAGCGAGCAGTTCTTGTGCAAATACCAAACCGATTCCCCGGTCTGCGCCGGTTACGAATGCGACTGAATCACGAATCTTCATAATAGGTCTCGTCTTCCTCCATTCAGCATGATATATATCATGCTGATAGGCAACGCAGGGATTCACAAAATTCTCGAAATTCTTCGTGCATCTCGGAGAACTCGGCTTTGAGTTGATCTCGTTGATCAAAAAATGGAGAAGCACATGGGATACTCGGCAGCGGATACCGCAAAAAAACATCAGCAGATCCTCGATGAGTCGATACGCCTTTTTCTAGAAAGGGGGTTTTCAGGAGTCAGTGTCAGCGAGCTGATGAGCGCGGCCGGCTTGACACATGGTCCCTTTTACAACCACTTCGCCTCCAAAGAATCTCTTATGTCGGAAGCTCTCACACGTGAGATGGAGCGAGCCAGGGGCGACTTGGATAAATTGCCTCCTACTCAGCGAGGCAAAGCTCGATACGTGGACGACTACTTGAGTACAAAGCATATAACGGATTGCGGTGGAGGATGTCCCGTTGCCGCTCTGGCGTCTGAGGTTCGCCAGGAAAAGCATGTTCAAGGCGCCTTCACGGACAACCTAAAAGCTTTCATCCACAAATTCGCGACCCGCTTCCCCTGGCGCTCTCGTCGTTCCGCGCGCGGAGATGCGATCCATATGTTTGCCTCGATGGTTGGGGCTCTCATTCTTGCCCGAGCTGTCAATGATAACGAGTTCGCTCAGGAGATTCTTACTGAGACACGAAAGCGCCTTGTATGATCACGCGCGAGCAAATGTCTGACCTCGTAATCAGAGACGTGTCAGGTTGCGGAGGTCCCGGCGCGTCTCAAGTACCTGGTTCAGCTGACCGGCTAGGAATGCTGGCCTGCCCCTCCGGAAACCACGGCGCATAGTATCTCGCGTGCACCGGCAGCAACTTGTAACGTAGCATCTGGCATTTCTCTGGCTGACGGCTTCGTATGCCCTGATGCGAAAAAGATGACGGTAACGCAACCAACAATAGCTTGAAATACGGGCTGTTCTCACAAAGTACGGCAGGACGCCGATGCTTGACGTGAGGGCAATTCGCCTGTGCAGGATGATGCCGAGCAAAACAGAATCTCAATTGACGCGTTCAGGGCTTGGCACGTATCCAGACGGGCTGAAGGTCAAATCGCGTGTTTGAGTCGGGCTGTTGGCACTTCCAAATCTGCGCCAGCGATGAACTGCGTCCAAGCTCAGAGTTAACAGTCTCGTGTCCTGCCCGCAACGCCGCCCCTGAGAATACCCTGCGCTGACGCGCAGAAATAAGGTAGACAGACCTTCGCTCAGGGGTGAGTCTACCGGGACATGCGTTACGTTGTGGACCTGAGACATCCGTTACAAGCCCCTTGCGGTGTTGGGGACTCCAATCAATCTCCTGCTTTTGCAACTGTTTTGAAATCTCGATCCCGTCGTCGATGCGGTGGGAATGTGGGAATCCCGAAGGGATTTCCAAGAGGAGTGGAAAGGGTGGGAAGCCGGTTTTATGGCTTTCCATGCTTTCCACTCCACGTCATTTCCACCGCGGCAGTCCTGGCATGCAAGGTCGGCCCAGCGAGTTACTGCCGCTAAACGCGTTTGTCGTTACTAATCCTCGGAACGAGCAGAGTCGGGTTCAATGAGCGCTTTTTGCCTGTTCCCTCCGGTTGAACGAGTGAGACTTGACGTGAATTTCGGGTGGCAGAAGGCGTCGAGCGCAAGTCGAACTCTTCCTTG
>NZ_JAGSYF010000006.1 GCF_025685645.1 Edaphobacter bradus | reverse complement strand
CCCTTGCAGAAAGTCACCCTGCGGCGTCACGAAGGTTCCATCTTCGGCGAAGATAGACGCTCGGAGTTCGGCATTCTTCTGAAGGAAAGCGTTAGCAAAGGCATCTCCGAGCCCGCGAACGGCTGCTTCGTCTCGAGCCGGGGCGGCATTCGCCGTGGCGGTCGCACCGATGACGAGCGTGCATGCGAGAAACGCCAAGCCGAGACGCTGCATCGGGCCTCGGAGCGCTGACTTGGGCTTCTGGGGCGCTGAATCGTTGGTGTGAATCTTATGTTCGTACATGTTATCTCCCGTAGTGAGTTGAACCATTTCACGGACCGCTGTCCGATGATTCAACTTACCAGTGAGCGAACAAGCGCAACAATTACTTCGCAGGTAAATACGCGCCGCTCTCCGCATTGACATCACCGACTGTTCGCACGTCATTACGACACAAACCCAAAATGTGGAGGCGTGCGTGCGGGCATTGAAAGTATATGAAATGCTTAATTGCCACACCGTTTGATACAGCTGAGGTGGCAGTTTTCGAGTGAGTAGATTCAAGGAGATGAGAGTGCCATGGGCACCTCATTGAACATCTGTCTAGAGAGCCTAGCCCTGGGCCTGCTTGATCAACCCTCGCTCTTGCAGGGCGCTGCGGTGTGAACCAATGGAAGATTCCAACTCGGAGTGGCTTTCAGGGGAGAGAGCTTACCGTGTCAGATGGGAAACCAAAGCAGAGGACTTTGCCCAGTGGATGGCTTCCCACAAGCCGACTTATCGTTCCTGATTAGTCGAGAAATGCCGCATTGGGCAGCTAGCCGAAATTCGGGAATCTACTTAGGGATGACTTGAGTGGCGGTTGCGAAGCTCAGATGGTGAATTGCCAGCCACGTCGAGCGTAGGAATTCAGAGCGTTTGTTGCTACCGTTCGTGAGTCGCGTACCGCGTCGAGGTAATCGATAAGAGCAATTCCGCCGTGTTCGTGTTCGTAAGCAAATTGAGCCATGTTGAGTCTGCTTCGACTCGTCCAAGTAATGGAGGTTGTACAGGTCAGAGAGACCGAGGGTATCAAAATTAAGATCTGGTTATTGGATCACCTCGCGTCCAACAGCAAGATTTAGCTGGCCTGCAGCTACCAGATACGAGCCGATCAACTGGGCATAGGTCAGCTGTACGACGCGATAGTCGCTTTGAGCGTTTAGAAAGTCCATCAACGAGGCTCCGCCATGTTGATAGGAGAAGGTAATCGTATCCCGGACTCGTGTTGCCTGATCGAGATACTTCTGTTTGTATGGCTTGAGCAATGCGATGTTGCTGCTTACTTGCTCGTAGGAAGAGTCGACATCGCTGAAGACCTGCGCCCGCGCGGCTTCCGTCAACTGGTTGTTGCGGTCGATGTCGATCAGTGTCCGCTTCTTCTCACCCTGATTGCGGTCGAAGATCCGCAACGGTATGGCGAAGCTGAGGCCGAGGGTATTGTCGCCGTAACCTATGTTGTTAAACGACGGATTGTGCGTCCACCATACGCTGTAGGTGGGGTCGGTCGAACCGTTGGCCATCGCCAGCTTATGATTTGTTTTCGATTGCTCGATCGTCTGAATCGCCGCCTGAAGGTCGGGACGTGAGGCGAGGGCGAGCTGGCGGTAATCATCCAATGGCCTGAGCGCATCGGCGAAATCAAACGGACCATCCACGTTGAACTGATCCATGGGGGTGCGGTCGTTGAGCAGTTGCAGCAGTTGAATCTTTGCTGTGCGCAGATTGACAATGGCTGTCTGTATCTCCGACTCGTACTGCACCCGCAACAGCTCGATTCGATCGAAGTCAACCTGCGCAATATCGCCGGCACTCAGACGGTTTCTGCTGATATCGATGATCTTGTCGTAGTAGTCCAAGTTGGCCTTTGCCAAATCCAGCACAGCCTTGGCCTGAAGCGTCTGCACAAAGGCGCTACGCAGCGTGAAGATCATGGTCCGGTCCAGGTCTTCATGCAGCGACCGACCTATGCGCGTCCCTTCCACCGCGCTCTCCAAACGAAGCTCCCGCTTGTGCTGGCGTTCGTGGAGATAGCTGAAAGTGCTTTGCTCCTGAGTGCTAACGACAGGCGTGTAAGGTCCTTTGTGTGGGGGGAACTGAGTTCCATCCACGGCAAGGTTGAACTGCGGGTTGGGACGAAGATAGGCGGTAATCTCCTGAGCTTTGAGTTCGTCGACCCCGAGCGCATCCGCCTTCAACGCCGGATTCGCGGCTTCGAACCGGGCCTTCACCTGATCCCAGGTCAGCGGCTGCTGTGCTTGTCCATAGTGGTTCGCGCAGCACAGTAGCAGCAGAGTGAACCACCATCTTTGCCCGGGCAAGCGATAATGCGCGTGTGTTGTCATAGTTGCAAGAATCCTCCCACGAACTCGCGCGCCTTCACTCGCTTGCAGGCGATGTCGAGTGTGCGTTTGTATTCGGCGGTTGTCGTCGGCGACATCGTCATTTTCCAATCGATCGATCGAACAGGCTTTCGTTGTACGTCAATTCGCGAACTCGAGATCTGGTTGAGGAAGAACGTCGTCGGGCCGCGCAATCCACACATAAAGCGTAGGCAGCAGAAATACGTTGATAGCGAGAGCTCCTATAAGTCCGCCTACAATGACGATTGCGAAAGGACGTTGCGAATCGGACCCGATACCGTGTGAGGTTGCCGCCGGCAACAATCCCAGTGTTGCCACCAGCATCGTCATCATGATGGGCCTCAACCGCAGCACGGCGCCTTCTACCGCGGCGTTTTCGATAGCGTTTCCCTGCACTCGAAGCTGGTTGATGTACTCAAGCATGATGACACCGGTCTGAACGGAGACGCCGAAGAGTGCAAGGAATCCAACGCCCGAGGAAACGCTGAAGTGAGTATGACTGAAGAGCATGGCCAGCAGTCCGCCAATAGGCGCCATCGCGACATTGACCAGGATGAGGCAAGCCCACTTTCCAGAGCGGAACATGGTGTAGAGGATCACGAAGATAATAATGAGCGTGAGCGGCAGTACGATCATCAGCCGCTTCTGCGAGCGTTGTTGACTTGCGTATTCACCAGCCCAGTCGAGGTGATATCCCGAAGGCAGCTTGACTGCCTTATTGACCTTGGCAATGGCTTCTTCCACCGTGCTGCCAAGGTCTCGGCCACGCACACTGTATTTGATTGCAACATATCGTTGTCCGCCTTCGCGATAGATTTCGGCAGCGCCATCCCGAGTGGCTACCTTTGTCAGTTGTCCAAGCGAGACGCGCTCACCCGAGGGAGAAAGTAGGCGGATATTGTCAATCGCCTCCGTGGTTCCGCGATATGGCTCCTGATACCTTGCGGTCAGGTCGTAGTGAGCTTCTCCCTGCAACACCTGACTTACAGCATTGCCGCCGACCGCAGTCTGAATCGCGTCCTGCACATCGGAGACATTGATGCCCCAGCGTGCCGCGGCCTGGCGGTCGACCGTGAAGTTAAGATTAGGTTGTCCAATCACGCGGAACAGTCCTAGGTCCTGGACTCCCTTCACCGTACCCATGATGCCGACGATCTGGTCCCCGAGTGCTTCGAGTGTCTTAAGGTCGTCGCCGTATACTTTGACAGCTAGCTCTCCTTTGACTCCGCTCACCGCCTCTTCAACGTTGTCGGAGATGGGCTGGGAGAAGTTCCAGATGACCCCGGGCATCTTTTCCAACTCGCGATTCATCGCCGCCGTGAGCTCATCCTTGTCCTTGTGGAAGACCGGACGCCACTCCTCCTTCGGCTTCAAGTCAACGAAGTACTCTGTGTTGAAGAATCCAGTCGTGTCTGTGCCGTCGTCAGGCCGGCCTACCTGGCTTGCAACCTGGGTCACCTCCGGAAAGGACGCGAGGATGACGCGGGCCTTATTCATGGTGGCGACTCCGTCCGTCGGCCCTTCACTGGGAGCAAGCGTGCCGCGCACCCAGATCGCGCCTTCATCCAGATGCGGGAGGAACTCAGAACCGAGCACTCCGCTGAAAAGAAGGAAGGCTGAGAGGGCAAGAACTCCGACGGCAAAGCTGAATGTTGCAAACCGATGTGAGATCGCCCAGCCTGCGGCGACACGATAATGTTTGGTAAGCCAGCCCATAAAGGGGTTGTGCCACTCTGTTGCCCCTTTGCGAAAGAAGAAGCTGGAAAGCACAGGAGCAAGCAGCATCGAGAACAGCAGCGCTCCCAGCAGGGCAAAGGCAACGGTCCAGGCCATCGGCTTGAAGAGCCGGCCCTCGACGGCCTGCAAGGTAAAGATGGGCAGGTACGCAGCGATGATGATTCCAATTGCGTAGAAGACGGGCCTTTGAACTTCGTGCGTGGCTTCGCGAATTCGCTCCAGCGTCGTGCGCCCCGTTGGATTAGGACGATTAAGATGGCGCACGATATTTTCCACGATGACGACTGCGCCGTCGACGACCATGCCAAAATCAAGAGCGCCTAGGGAGAGCAGATTTGCGGGAATATGCCGTAGATCGAGGCAGATCGAGGCAAACAAAAGTGCGAAAGGGATCGTCAGCGAGACGATCAGCGCGCCTCGCACATTGCCAAGAAAGAAGAACAGCACGATTACGACAAGGATGATCCCTTCCGACAGGTTATGGAGGACCGTGTGTGTCGTGTAGTGAACCAGATCGCTACGGTCGAGATAAGGAGCAACCCTGACTCCCTTCGGCAGAATCCGATCATTCAGTTCCTTGATCTTTTCGTGAACGGCTTCGAGAGTTGGATCTTCATCCGCACCCTTTTGTAGCAAAACAATGCCATCGACCGTGTCGGTATCGTCGATGATCTTGCCGTCGGAGCGATGCAGGGCATAACCCATCTGACCGAGACGGATCTGGTGCCCCTGAACCACAGTTGCGACATCTCGAATGCGAATGGGCGTGCCATTCTGCGCACGGATGACGATGTTCTCAATGTCGTAAAGATTTCTGACTAGGCCTACTTCGCGGACATTGATCTGCTGCTGGCCCTGCTCAATGAAGCTGCCGCCCGCATTGATATTGTTATTTGCAAGCGCTTGTTCTATCTGTCCAATGCTTAACCCATAAGAGACCAGCTTCTCTGGATCGACATTGACCTGATAATTTTTCGTCATACCCCCGAAGCTTGAAACGTCGACTACACCAGGAACGGACTTAAATTGCTTCTCAATCGTCCAATCTTCCAACGATTTAAGTTCCGTATTCCCGTAAACCGGGTTGGTGCTAGTCAGCCGGAAGAACATGATTTGCCCCACCGGGCTAAAGTCAGTTCCAATCTGCGGCTGTAGCCCGGCGGGGAGTGTGACCTGTGAAAGACGCTCAAGAACTTTTTCTCGATTCCAATCGTTGATCGAATCATCATCGAAGATCAACGTGAGGCTCGACAGGCCAGCGAGAGTAGTCGAGCGCAGATGAACAAGGTGAGGGATACCCGCCATCTGGATCTCAATCGGAACAGTGACCTGTTGCTCAACTTCTTCAGCGGCTCGGCCTGGCCACTGCGTAATCACCTGGACATAGTTATTGGCAACGTCCGGATACGCTTCAACCGGAAGGTTGTGAAAAGAAATAATACCCCAGCCAAAGAGCAATATAGCTGCTCCAAGCACCAGCCATCGATTGTTAAGCGCAAAATCAACCAGGCCAGCAATCATCGCTGAGCCACCGAATTCTGCACCGATAGTGCCTGTGCGACAACCTGTTGGCCGGGCTGCAAACCCGCCAGGATCTCCTGTTGCCCGTTTGGCAACGTCATTCCTGTCCGGACTTGAATACGACGGAACTGGTTGTCGCCCGCCGGAGCAAATACCCAATCGCGATCCTGCAGGTGAAGTATGGCGGTGGCCGGTAGAGACGCATGCATCTCCGGACGCTGCCCATAGAGCACGACGGACGCGAACATGCCGATTCGCATCAGCATGCTGGGGTTCTCAACTTGAATCCTTACTTTTGCGGTGCGTATGCTAGGGTCAAGAACAGCGCCGATATCCGAGACAGTTCCCTTGAGTGTGCGGCCAGGATATGCATTGAGGTGGATTTCAGCTGATTGACCCAGCCGGAGAGTTGCAAGATCGTTCTCGTAGACGTCGCAGATAACCCAGACATGAGACAGATCAGCGATGGTAAACGCAGTCGAGGAACCTGAAAGGCTGACTCCAGCCGCACTTGCATCCGTTACGTTCTGCGAAATAATGACGCCCGTCGCCGGAGAGTAGATCTTTACAGCAGCGGAGGGATTTGTCTTATCGACGCCGAGAACACGCAACTGCTGTTCTGCGGCAACGAGATCCGTTTTGGCGTCGAGCTCGCTGTTCTCAACGATATCAAGCTGAGACTTGGAAAGTGCTCCTCTGTCGTAGAGAAGCTTGGCTCGCTCGAGCTGGGTGTTAGCCAGCCGCTCGTCGTTTGATGCCTTGAGATATTGATCAAACGCGCCTGAGATGTCCGTGCTCTGTACTTCAAGCAGCAATTGCCCCTTGCGAACATAATCGCCAAGCCGGGCATGCACACCGACTACCCGACCATTCGCTAGCGAGACCACCGGAATTGTTCTGGAGATGTCCGCCGCAACGGTGCCGGTCACGTTCAATGCTGAAGTTGAAGCGTGCTCGCCCGCAGTCACAAGAGCAATCTGACCTGCATTGTCAACGCGAAACTGCTGCGGATCGCCTGAGTCTTCAACGACTGCCTTCGGAGGAGCTTCGGCCTCTTCGTTCTTTGCCCCTTTTTTGCACCCAGCAAGCGAAGCTGCGCACACTACGGACAGGATGATTACTCGGATGATGCCATTCTGCATGCAAATGCCTCGGTCTTGAAGAGGCAGCCGAGACAGCGAAGCGGACAATCCAGCCGTCTCTCATCCACGAGGTCTACGCGAAACGGCGGCAGTTCTATACAAATGCCTCCGGCTACATCTCACACTGTTGTCTGAACTTAATCTTAGTTCGGAAGTCGCAAAGAATGTGCAAAGACCGGCTATCGTTCGGCCACCCAACGCACTATCTTTCGATAGTATATCTGCCGGTCATTGATTTGTCGTAGGCTGAAGAGAGACAGGTCACGAATCGCCAATGGCTCTTTCCTTTACCAGTGGCAGCCGCACAACCGCATTGGCGCGAGTTCTACTTCTCGTGGCGGCCATCGCGTTTGTTGATTGGCGCATTAGTGCAAATATTCCTCTCGGAATGTTGTATTTGCTACCTGTTGCCTTAGGCGCTGTTGTATTGACGCGTTTTCAGGTAGTCCTTCTGGGCGCACTGTGCACGGTGCTGGCGGAAACCTTCGATAGCTTCGCATGGACAGGCCTGACTAGTATCCCTAGAGACGCCTTGTATTTCGCCGCCTTCAGCGGCTCTGGGTTGTTTGTCCAGGAAGTCTTCGCAAACAGAAAGAGGACGGCACTTCATCTCGAAGCTCTGGAACGCGAAGTTAGCGCGCGGCGCGATGCCGAGGAGCAACTGCTCGTTCTCGTCGCGAGCAGCCCCATCGCGATTCTCACAATTGATGCTGCTGGGCTGATTCTCTTGGCGAACGATGCCGCTGAAAGAATGTTCGCTATGCAATCAGGAACCCTTGAAGGAAAGTCTCTTGGCGCGTATCTGCCGATTCTCACCAAGGTCCCGGCCTTCCGCGGAGGACAACCGTCTTTCCGAACCGTCATGCAGTGCCGCGGACAGAGGAATGACGGAGAATCCTTTCTCGCCGAGGTCTGGTTTTCCACCTATCTCACCAGCGCCGGAGCTCGCCTTGCGGCCATGGTTGTTGATGCTTCACAAGACCTTCGCGATCGCGAAGAGGCGAACCTGCATCAGCTTCTTTCTGGCTCTCGAATTATTGCAGGTGCGGTATCGCACGAAGTCCGCAATGTCTGCGGTGCAATCGCAGTCGTGCATCAAAACCTCGCCAGGAATGACTCTCTCAAGGAGAACAAAGACTTCGAGGCTTTAGGAACCCTGGTCACTGCTTTGGAAAGAGTCGCGGCCTTGGATCTGAGGCAGGCTGCTGAGCGGCCAGTCAGGCTCAATCTGCAATCTTTTATGGAGGAGCTTCGAATCATCGTCGGATCTCCTCTGCGAGAACGGGAGATAGAGGTTAGCTGGGAGATACAAGCCGATCTGCCGACGGTGTGGGCCGATCGCCAGAGCCTCATGCAAGTCTTTCTCAATCTCACAAGAAATAGCGAAGCCGCACTGGAAGACCAGGCGCTGCGCAAAATTTCGATGAAGTCCTGGGCTCAGGATTCGACTGTCTTTATTGCGGTCGCCGACAACGGACCTGGCGTCAAGGTTCCTGAGCTTCTCTTCCGTCCCTTTCAGACACAATCCGACCGCGTTGGCCTTGGTCTGTATCTATCGAGAGCGCTGTTACGCTCATTCGGCGGCGACCTGCGTTACGAATCTACCGCCGACGGCGCGATGTTTGTCGTTGAGCTTGCAGCCAGCAACGAGGGGACAGATGAAAGCTAACCGCACAATCAGGATTCTGCTAATCGACGACCACACTCTGTTTCGTGAAAGCCTGCGGCGCCTGCTCGAAGCGGTGGATGCTTTCGAGATCGCTGGCGATGTTTCTTCGACTTCTGATGTTCTCAATCAACTTTCGCGTATGCAGGTCGACATGATTCTTTTGGACTTTGATCTGGGAGAGAAGACCGCGCTCGACTTTTTAGCCCAGGTCCACTCACGAAACTTAAAGGTCCACATTTTGCTCGTAACTGCCGGGCTGAATCAGCCGGATATCGTCCGTGTCTTCGAGCTGGGGATCTCCGGAATTTTTTTGAAGCACAGCCCGCCTGAAGACCTGGTGACCGCTATCCATAGGGTGATGAACGGGGAAGCGTGGTTGGACCCTCGCCTCATGGGAAGTATGGTTGCAAACATAACCAGCACCTCCCTACAGAAGGACTCCAGCAGAACACTCAATGATCGCCAAAGAGAGGTCTTGCAGGGGGTCTTTGAAGGATTGAGCAACAAGGAGATTGCGGCAAAATTAGATATCTCGGAACCGTACGTAAAGGCGATCCTTCAGCAGCTCTTCAATAAAACGGGAGTTCGCAGCAGAAGCCAGTTAGTACGGGTAGCGCTCGAAAACCCAACCCTCTACGGAATCGCACGTGGATAGGGCATACAAGCAAGCTCTCTGGGTGACATATAGGAAATCAGAAAGTATACGGCCAAGTGCCCCTCACTGGAGAGTCCGGACTGCACTACGTTGCTGGACACCTGTCGCGCTGCAGTGGCGGTAGTGAGACCTGAGCCGGGTGTCACGCTTACCGGTGCAATGCTGCAAGTTGTTTCTGAGGAAAGCGTTCCACGCGAGAAGGTCACCTCGAGTTGAAGCCGAAGACCGGCGTAACGATGAAGGCGAAGGTCGCGCTTTGCCCTGGCGGTGAAAGGCATCATCCCTATACTTCGCCCACCATCAGGAAGCTAGCACTGGATTCAATGGTCCCGAAGGCATGACTATGGACAGAGGTGGAAATGCTGCTGAGCGGGGATGGCGAAGCTTCGTCCCAGCGGTCGACGTGTTAACGCCGAAACAATTCATAAGTCAAACGAACATTTCTGGTTGTATTACATACGTGCGCGACGTTAGATAATTCTGCACACCACATCGATCCCCTTGCAGGGTTCCGGAGCAAAATCCACCTGCTTCAATGTAAGACAAAGGCTCACTGCTAAGTGAGGATGGCGAAGCTTCATCCGATCCGGTCGACGTGTTAACGCCCAATCAATTCATGAGTCAACCGAACATTTCGGGTTGTATTACATACGTGCTTGACGTTAGATAATTCTGCACCACATCGACCTTCCGTGCAGGGATCGGGGTCAAAATCCGCCCGCTTCGAATATAAGACAAAGACTCACTGCTAAGGGGGATGGCGAAGCTTCATCCGATCCGGTCGACGAGTTAATGCTCAATCAATTAATAAGTCAACGAACATTTCGGCTTGTATTACACATGTGATCGACGTTAGATAATTCTGCACACTACATCGATCTTACTTGCAGGATGCCGGATCGAAATCTGCCCTTCTGGTCGAGGTGGGTATGGCATGCTGCTCGAATGCAAGACAAAGACTCACTGCTAAGTGGGGATGGCGAAGCTCTAGTCTCACCACTTCGGTTAGTCGGAATCGGATTTTCGCAATCGGTCGTTCATTATCTGTTCGCATGGATGCTAGTTTTTGATGGCAAATAGCTAATCAGTTATCGTCTCTTGTTTGAGCCTTGTATTGCAGGGGGGGAGGATATCTTCACCTGGAAGTGAAGCATCGCATCCTGCTGCTCATGGCAGCAGAGGCCAGAAAGTGTAGCTAGCCATGGAAGACCTGCAAGGATTGTCAAAGCATTGGTTCGCATTATTTACTGCTTCAAATAACGAGAAGAAAGTAGAAAAGCATTTGCAGATGAAAGAGATCGAGACATTCCTTCCCTTGTACACGGTCACGAAGAGATGGAAAAATCGGAGAACTGCGAAGGTGGAGCTTCCGCTTTTCGCAGGATATGTCTTCGCGCGGTTTGCGCGAACGGAGAGCTTCAGGGTTCTTGACGTGCCGATGGTGTACTCGATCGTAGGTAATAAACTTGGAGCCCTGCCTCTTCCCGACGCTGAGATAGAAGCGCTGCGGGTCGGTTTGATTCCAGGCCATGTGGAACCCCATCCCTACGTCAAGATAGGTCAGCTTGCGCGAATTCGCACCGGCGCTTTGGCCGGGTGGAAGGGCATTGTTTCACGGGTCGATGGCGGCGTGCGCGTGGTGCTCACCGTTAAGTCAATTAACCAGAGCATTTCGGTTCGCGTAAGTGCCGATGATCTTGATCTCCTCGGGGACAATTCAGCGGATACGGACGCGGTCTCGAGGACGAACCAGGCCAGCAGCTTGGAGTGGGTGTGAATTTTCAGTCCAGGAATAACAAGGAGAATGGGACGACCCCACGTCGTAGAGGTCCTAACCCCGGATCTGCAACTGCAATCCGATCGAAAGATGAGATCACGATCTCTGAACTCTGGCAGATCTTGGCCCGCCGCAGAGTACCATTCTTTATCTGTGTAGCTTTAGGAATTCTCGGTGCCCTCATCGTCTCCGTATCCCTGCCGACGAGGTACGAGGCCGTTGGGCGGCTCACGGTTGACATCGAATCGTCTCAAGGTGCGGGTGTTGAGGCCCTGGCTGAGGCCGCCGGGGTCGCCGACGCCACCATGCTGCAGACACAGGTCAGCATTCTGCAGACCGACTCGCTCGCGTGGGAAGTAATCAAGACTCTGAGACTCGATCAACGGCAGGAGACGGTACCGCAGCCCTTTGTCATCGGCTCCCCGGTCTGCAAGTCGACGACGAACCAGTCGATCGATGAGATCAGTACGGAGTGCCGGCAGATGCTGCTGGATGAGTTTCGTAAGCGCCTGCACGTACAGGCTGTTCCTCGCACCGAGATCATCGAAATCCGTTTCCGCTGCAGGTCTCGAGAACTCGCGACACAGGTTGTTAATACCATGGCGGCACTTTACGTCGAACGCAACTTTCAATCGAAGTACCAATCGGCCATGAAGAGTTCGGGATGGCTTGCTGGCCAACTTGATGCGGTGAAAAAGATGCTGAGGCTGCGCAAGATAAACTGCTGAAATATCAGGCGCGAACCGGCGCCACCGGCATGGATGGGGGAGCCAATCTTCTCCTTACACAACTGTACGGGCTCAACCAGCAGCTGGTCGCCGCACAGAGCGAGCGCATCGTGCAGGAGGCCCTCTATCGCACCGCGCTAAAAGGTGACCCAGAGGCTCTGGTTGACGGCGCGCAGGGGAGCACACTCCAGGTGCTTCACTCGGAAGAAGTCGCACTCCAAAACCAGTACGCGCAACTCGAAGCCAAGTTTGGCGATGCTTATCCCAAAGTCATTCAGGCGAGGGAGCAACTGGCTAAGGCGCAAGAGGCGACAAAATTTGAGCTGGAGCACACCGTCGCCAAACTCAAGAACTTGTATGAAGCCGGAGTGAAGAACGAGCAACTTCTGCGGACCGAAGTCTAACACCAGAAGCAACTCCTGTACGCGTCCAACGAGGCGGGCGTGCAGGCGGCTCTGCTAAGCAGAGATGTAGAAGCCAGCAATGAGTTGTACAAGCAAGTGGTGAAAAGGCTGATGACAGGCGGAATTTTTGCCGGCATCAACGGACCTGATGTGACAGTCATCGATCCAGCTGCCGTTCCTGTTCAGAAGGCTGAGCCTCACGCGGCTCTTAACCTTCTCGGGGGAATCGTAATAAGTTCCCTGTTCGGGTTGGCGCTGTGTGGCTTGTTGGAGGGTTCCGATACCAGGATCGCGACGATGAACGTTGTGGCGGAACTCTGTCCGTTGGCCGGCGCCGGGATCATCCCCCGTCTGACGGACAAGAGAGTGTTCGGCAAGTCCTCGTCTCCTGGTGACACGAACAAGCTGAAGGGACTTGAAGCGCTGGATCGGCCGGAAAGTCCAACCGCAGACGCTTACAGGTCTCTTCGAACCGCACTGATCCATGCAGGTTCTGGAGTCTCGCCGAAGGTGGTCCTGATCACCAGTCCCTTATCCCGGGAAGGGAAGACGGCCGCCAGCGCCAATCTCGCAGTTGTCTTCGCTCAGATGAATCGACGTGTGCTTCTTGTAGATGCCGACCTGCGTCGAAGAAGTCTCAGCCGCACGTTCAACTCTCCTGGTACTGGAGGGCTCTCTGCCGCGCTCTCCGGAGAGGATCATCGTTCATATTGTCTTCCTCAGCCTCAGTTGCCGGGTCTTTACGTTCTTCCGGCCGGCGATGGGCGATTCAATCCACCCGACCTCTTCGATTCCCCGAGAATGCGCGAGTTGGTCGCGCAATGGAGCGAGGAGTATGACCACGTAATCGTCGATGCGCCCCAGGTGATCGGGCCTCAGTGATTCGGTCATCTTGTCCACAATGGTCGATACGGTGGTCCTGGTTGTGCGCGCGGGGCAAGGTCGCCGCAACAATATCAGCTCCGTGATCGAGATTCTCAATGGCGTTGGTGCGAATCTGAGGGGCGCGGTCGTCACGGACATGAGTGCAGGCGGCTTCCGTGCTGATGCGAACTCCAAGTCTGATCAACAGTTCAATGAGCAGGAGACGGAGTACGGCAATGTACCGGTATAGAACAATCTCCTATCTGCTGCTCTTGATATTCTGTTCCATGTCGCTCCTGGCGCAGACCCCTCAAACCTCTAGAGTGACCGAAGCTGTACCCCAACCGACGAGCCCGTCGGGAGTCAATGGTCTGCCAGACACCACCGTGGTCACGTCGGTGACTGGGGCACGAGCCATTCTTGGTCCGGGGGATCCTCGGCGCAGTATAGATGCCATCCGTCGAGATCGTGCCAGAGATCAAACTGCCGCCAACCGTCCCATTCACTGTCCATTGCCGGTTCGGACTAATTGCGCCGCCGCATGTGCTCGCTTTAAAAAACTGCGTGGCTCCCGCCACCACCGTCACATTTGCTGGCGCCACTTGAGCAATGCATGGCGCTACCGTGACCGTTGCGCTGGAAGTCTCGTTGGGATAGCCAATACTGGTCGCGATTACCTTCACTAATGTCGTTGCCAAAGGTCCAGCGGGTGCTGTGTAGAGACCAGTGGCACTTACGCTTCCCAGCGAAATCTCTCCCGCAGCATCGCTCCCGCCGCTAAGGCTCCATGAAACGCCACGCTTTTGCTGGCCACGAGCTGTTGACTGCCACCCTGCTGAAGCTCTACCTTGCCGGGGCTGACCGCGAGGGAAAATGGGTTGATTCCAGCTCCACATCCCGCGAGAGCAGCGAGGCCCATCAGAACTCCCAAGTCCAATAGGAGCGATCTTAGGCCGCAAGCTGCTGCCCGGGCTTCCCCGGATCGTGCTACCAGGACACACCCAGGCTGATGATCGCAAAGATCCACGTGACATCTCCGATCCGGAAGCGGATGGCGAGTCACGCGATCTTTAGCGGTCTCCTTGGCTTCCTGGCAGATTGATCGGCACTCATGCGGGCCTACATGAGAACGAGGAGTTTGCTATGCGGATGAGCGAGGGAATTGGAGGATCATGAGTCGCGGTGCGCACATGGAGTCAACCCGGACTCTCTCTCATAGGGGGTAGAGATCGGGGATGTCTCACGTTTCCGAACGATCAAGCAGGCCATCAGACTACTGTGGTTTCTGCAGAGATGAACGGAGCTCAGCCGACACTGAGGGTGCCGACGTTGGTTGATGCAGCCTAGCGATCAAGGGCGGCGAGTACGTCCGCAGGCTCAGGGCGCACGCGGAAGTCGGCGTTGGCCTGGGCGAAGGCGAGGGTGGAGTCCGGGCGAATGACGAAGACTCCGGGGAGAGGGAGGCGCCAGCTTGCTTCGGTGGCGGTGTGATAGCTGAGGCCGGCGTTGTTGAAGGGAATGTTGATGAGGATGGACTGGTAATAGCGGCGCTGCGGAGGAGCGACGCTGTAGGCGAGTCCGAATCGCGCGGCGAGTTCACACCCGGAGTCGGCGAGCAGGGGGAAGGGCAGCGCGTGCTGCTCGACGGTGAAGGCATTCTGGCGTGGAGTCTGCGGCGAGATGGCGACGAAGAGTACGTTGCGGCTGCGAAGCTCGGGGTAGAGATCTCGCCAGGCTTCGAGTTCGGTGACGCAGTAGGGACACCAGCGGCCGCGGAAGAAGCTGACGACGAGAGGGCCGAGAGCGAGCAGGTCAGAGGAGTGGACGACCTTGCCGCTGGCGTCTGGTAGAGAAAAAGAGGGAGCAGTAGCTCCGGACTTCAGGACACGGTCTTCGATTCCGGAGGCAAAGAGTTCGGCGGTTGCCTGCTCGGAGACGGCGAGGCGCTCGGCCTGGACGAGCTTGCGGGTATTCTGGGTGATCTGATCGAGCTGGTCCTGAAGAGAGGTGCCTTGTGTCATTGCCACCTCTCCATTATCGCTCAGGGCTTAGGGAACTGGGGGAATCTGACCGAGCAGACGAGTGAGACGGGCGAGGCCTTCGTCGCGGGCCTTTTTGTTGGCGGGGTTGGTGTTCGAGGGGTCTTCGCCGGCGCGCATGAAGCCGTGGCCGGCGTCGCCATAGGTGATTGGTTCGTAGGTCTTGTGGGCGGCCTTCATGGCAGTGACGGTTCCAGGGACGGTGGCTCCAATGCGGGCGTCGTTGCCGGCGTAGAAGCCGTAGACGGGAGCGGTGATGGTGGAGACATCAGACGGGGGCGGCCCGTAGAAGACGAAGGCTGCAGAGAGGTCGTGGCGATGCGTGGCGAAGGCGAAGGACTTTCCGCCTCCCCAGCAGAAGCCCGCGACGGCGAGCTTGCCATTGGCGGCGGGAATCTTTTTCGCATAGTCGGCGGCGGCGTCGAGGTCAGCGAGGACGGTTGCCGGGTCGAGGCCGGAGACGGCCTGGGTGGTGGCGTCCATGTTGGTGAAGGAGTCGGAGTTGCCGCCGTTGGGGCCGAAGCCAGAGAGAAGATCAGGAGCGACGACGATGTAGCCGGCAGCGGCGAGTTCGTCGGCCATCTCTTTAGCCCAATCACTAAGACCGAAGATTTCGTGGATGAGGATGACGGTGGGTACCTTGCGGCTTACCTCAGGGTAGACGACGAAAGCCTGGAGGGAGCGGCCGCCGTGCTTGAGAGTGACGTACTCGCGGTGGCGAGAAGAGGCGTCAAGGCGGGTCTTCGCCCAATCCTGCGCGTTGGCAGCGGAGGGAAGGGCGAGGAGCAGAGCGAGGAGAAGTGGCAGAGTGCGTCGCATGGGGGGAAGTCTAATCTGGCTCGGCTTCGCGGGCAAGAAGGCGGTGCGCTTTGCAGGGTTGGAGATCGGATGCATAGACTGTCGGTATGAGCTTCGTACTGCGGGCAGCGACGGAATCAGATGTGCCGTCGATTGTGGCGTTGCGGACGCGGCGAAGATACGGGCGATCTTTGTGCATCCGAAGTTTGCTCGCAGAGGGCTGGGGAGCCTGATTCTGGAAGCAGCGGAAGAGGCTGCGGCGAAGGAGGGCTTTCGGCGGCTGGAGATGGGAAGCACGTTGACGGGCGTGGCGTTGTATGCCCTAAAGGGCTATGAGGCAGTGGGTAGGACTGCAGTGCCGGTGGGGAGTGGGCTGGAGATTGAGGTGGTGCGGATGGTGAAGGAGCTTTAGTAGGTGAACGCGTTGCAGAAGCCGGCTATCGTGTCCACGTCCAGTAGCTGTAGCTGCGGTTCACCTTGCGACGCAGAGCGCCGAGCAAGAAGAGACCGCCGGTCCCCAGGAGTAGCCAGCTTGCGGGCTCGGGGATGGGGTTGGGGTCGGTGGTCTTGTCGTCCGCGTAGATGAGCTTGTTGTCGAGCCCGTCAATGTAGACGGAGTCGCCGTTGCTGTTGATGAAGCCGCCGTCGTAGGAGCCGCTACTAAGGAGAGAAAAGCTGTCGCCGGAGCCGGACCACACTCCACGGCTGCTGTCGTCCATGCCGCCGAAGATCTCGTGGCCGTTGTTGCAGCGGCCGGAGTAGATGTCGTAGTCGCCGCCCGGGCTGGTGGTGCAAGCGGTCCCGTTGTCGAGGATCAAGTCGGGGGCGGTGGTGGAAAAGACTGGGTTGACCTGGCCGACGTAGAAGGTTTCAAAGCACTGCGTGTTGGGCGAGACCGCGACTCCGTCGCAGGTGGGATTTGTGTGGGAGACGGTGTTGGTGACGTTGAGGACGAAGTCGCCGGTGGAGTCGATGCCGAGGAAACTCGCTCTCTGCGAGTAGGAGACAGTTGTGATCGTGAAGCTGTCAGCCAGCGCTGGGCGGGACGCTGCGGTCGAGAAGATGAGAAAGATGGCAGGAATCAGCACTGTGATCGAGGTATGGCGGCAGCAGGGAAGCATGAGGACTCCTCAAAGTCTGAACCTCGATCTTAGAAGGCCTTCGCGGCGCTGACTGTAGCTCGGAAGTGTTAAGCCGCCTGATACAACATTTGGGCTGCCCAAACCTCTAACCTATTGGCGAAAAGGCAGATAGATTCTGACCTCCGACGAGGATCAACGACCGGATGAGCGCATGCCCTACCTCTTGCGACTGACGTTTATTCCCCTTGGATGCCCGCCGTCTGTGTTCACCGGTGTCCAAGTGACGCCGCCTTCTTCAAAGGCCGGGGCGGATTTTTCTTTCGGGAGGGCCGCATTCTGTGGAGAATGGTTCGCACCTAATCATTGCGTTTGCTTGGTATCGGAGGAGCAGCCCGGCCTGATATGGTGTGGGACTCTATGGGGAGCGAGTTGGCGAAGATACTTGACGAACAGGAGAGCTTCACGGAGTGAGGACTGACCTGTTTCGTGCTGCGACATCAACGACGCTTCCACATGCTCTTCTAGTGACGGCTCTGCTGGCGATTTGGTGGAAGGGCACCAGGCAGAGATTCTTCCTCCTGCTCGGACTGGCTGAGTTTTCGGGGACGGCCGCGCTGTTATGTGCCTTTGCGTGGATCCACGAAGGATTGCTTCCAACGGTTTCAACGCAGCTACTGGTGACGTTGCTTTCTGCATCGAGCGGCTGCCTGTTTTACCTGGCCGCAGAGGATTTCGGAGAGGTAGATCCGAAACGTCAGTTTCACTGGACCATTTGGCTTATACCAGCGAGTCTGTCAGTGGGGCTGGTTCTGACGGGGAACTTTGACTCCAGTTTGCGGATCAACGCAGCAATGGGCGCATGCGGTTGCATCGCGCTGGGCTATCAGTTGATTCTGGCCACTGCTCTGGATCGTTTGGCTTCGATCTTTGTATGGCTGCGGGCAGCTCACTGGTTGCTGTATAGCGTTCAGGGGCCCTTTGCGAGCAAACCGAATACGCCGCTTCGCATCGAGCTTGGGTTTGGGTTCGCGATTCTGGTGGCAGGGGTGTTGAAGAGTTGGCGCAGCGTGGCCGCGATGCACTCGTGGGAGCTTAGGCTGCTGGGGGAAGACCGCCGGTTGTTTGAGCGATCGACACTGGCGCGAATCAAGGTGGACTCGGATTTTCGCGTGACTGGATGGAACCCCGCCGCAGAGGCCTTGTTCGGCTACGCGGGCGGGGAGGCGATAGGGTGCAGCATCTTCGACCTTATTGCTGCGCCGAATGAGCGGACTCAGACCAGGGTGGAGTGGGAGAGGGTCTTGTCAACGCACGAGGCAAAGTTCTCGACATGCGCGAACGTAACAAAGAGTGGAACGGTGCTGTATTGCGAGTGGCACCACGACATCCTGGTCGACGAGGCCACGGGACAGTTGAGCATGAACTCGATTGTTCGCGATGTGTCGGAGCAGCGCCAGGCAGAGGCAGAGGTCCGGTTCCTGGCGTATTACGACCGGCTGACACGACTGCCGAACCGGATGCAGTTTGAAGAGGTTTTGCGGAAGGTCCATCACGGAATGGCAGAGCGCCCGTTGAACTCTGTTGCAGGGATCTTTCTCATCGACATCAACTCCTTCAAGACGGTGAACGATACGTACGGGCGGCTGGCAGGCGACTGCTTTCTGGTTGAGGTCGTACGGAGAATTCAGCTTGTGCTGCACGAGGCAGAGACGCTGGCGCGGTTTGAGGGCGACGAATTTTCGGTGCTCGTCATTCTGGAGGGAGGGATCGAGGAGGCCGAGTCGTATGCGAAGGCGATCCATCGTGCGATGGAGGCGCCGGTGTCGTTTCTGGGGCATCAGCACACGGCGATGGTGAGCGTTGGCATAAGCTTTCTGGGTGGGCCGGAGACGCCGTGGCAGGTGTCGTTGCAGGAGGCCGACATCGCCTTGACAGCCGCCAAGAGGCAGGGAGTGCACAGCACGAAGATCTTCGAGGAAGGGATGCGCGAGGGACTGCTGCGGCGGGTGCAGCAGGAGAATGCGCTGCGCATGGCAATCTCGCGGGACGAGTTCCGGCTGGTGTTTCAGCCGCTGGTGGACCTGGAGACGCGGAAGGCGAGCGGAGTGGAGGCTCTGCTGCGATGGCATCCGGAGGGAGGCGCGGTGTCTCCGGACGAGTTTATCTCGGTCGCGGAGGAGTCCGAGCTGATCGTGGAGATTGGGGACTGGGTGCTGCGCAGCGCGATTGAGCAGGCGACGCGGTGGCGCTCCTCAGGGGTGGGGGAGATTGCGATTGGCGTGAATGTCGCGTCGAAGCAACTGCAGCTTCCGGACTTTGTGTTCAAGCTGCAGCGATGGCTGGCGAAGGCAGGATTGCCTCCAAAGACGATCCAGCTTGAGATTACGGAACGCACGCTGCTGACGCCTACTCCGCAGACGCTGGAGAACTTCGAGGCGCTGAAGCGGCTGGGGGTTTTGATCGCGCTGGATGACTTTGGAATCGGCTACTCAGCTTTGGCATATCTCGTGCGGTACCCCATTGACAAGATCAAGATCGATCGAATGTTTGTGCGCGAGATCGGAACGGGCAACGGGCAGGCGAAGCTCGCTGAGGCGATCCTTGGAATGGCCAGGCTGATGCAGGTGCGCGTGATCGCCGAGGGAGTGGAGACCGCCGAGCAGGCGAGGCACCTGCAGGAACGGGGATGCCATGAGGTCCAAGGGTTTCTCATCTCGCGGCCATTGCCGGCGGATGAGGTGGAGGCGGTTCTGCTGAAGCTGGCGGGCGGATTTGCTTGGGAGCCGATGGTGGTTGAGGCGGGGGGCTCAAGAGGATGAGGCCTTCCGTTCCTGGAAGTTGATCCTGCAGTGTCGGCTCCGATCGCGGAGGTCATCGAGTCAAGGGCCACCCTCATTGAGAGGGGAGCGGCTCGGGGCTGGGGAGGCGGATTTCTCCTGTTGATCAAGGTGCTGTTCGAGGCAGCGAACGTATGCGGCCGGCCCCCCTGAACGCTTCTTGCGAGAGCATATCGACTCGATGGTCGTGTGTCTGCGATCGGACGTCGCAGGATGGTTGCTGATGAGTTCTGGAACGTCGGCGGGTGGCTGTACGACGGCAGGAGCGGCGAGAGGTCGCGGCTGGGAGGTTGCAGGCGGGGGAGTTGAAGTGTGCGCGATCAGATACCGCAGGGTGGGATACCCGATCAGAAGAACGAGGAAGAGTCCGAGCAAGGGGTAGAGAAACGGGCCGAGGACAAGACGTGGAAAGGAGGCACGATAGGGAGGCCGGGTCTGCGCCTGATGTGGTGATGAACCGGCGCGGTCTGGTTGAGGGGGAGCACCCAGGGTCTCCGGCGGACTGTAGTCCTGGAGGGTGCTGTAGGCTTCGTTGAGCCTTGCGAGTTGGTCCTCCGCCCTCTTTCTGAGGCGAGGGTCGCTGTCGAAGCGGTCGGGGTGCCACACCTTGACGAGGTCCCGATAGGTCTCCTTGACCTGGGTGGGGGTGGCGTAGATTCCAGACCAAGGACTTCGAATGCTTCGCTGGCTAGCACGGTCGCTCCGGCGCGTGGAGGTTGAGATGTCTGTGCAGGTGGATTTTACACATCCATCTCATTCTTAGCCCCGTCCCTACCAATTTGGTGCAAAGTCTTAGAAGTAGAGACTCGGTGGGCGATGCCGGCCTTGAAGTTTTTGGCTATGCGGTGTGATTTGTCGACGACGTTGGCGGCGTGGGTGGGCGGGAGGACTTCGTTTGCGGTCTCGGCGAAGAGGGCGAGCCAGCGCTCGAAGTGCGGGGGATCGAGGGGGAGTTGAAGGTGCTTCATCATGGGGTCGCCTTTGTAGCGGCCGGTGGTGAGGAGGACGGTGGACCAGAAGTCTTTGAGCAAGGCGAGGTGGTGGGGCCAGTCGTCGATGATGGCGTTGAAGATGGGGCCGATGTCGGGGTCGAGACGAACCTTGGTATAGAAGGTGTCTACGAGATTGCTGATTTCGGATTCGGTGATCTTTGATTCCATGAGTTGCTCCTCTATCTCAGTTTAGCTTTTGGGAGCAGGGGAAGATTGTGGTTCGCGCTTTCGCGCGAATGCCCACTCATGCGATGAGACTGCATGAATGGGGCACCCAGTGTATCGGTGCCATTTTAAGTATGGGTCACCTGCCCGTCCTCGTTAACACCGATCGATTGGGATATCGGTTTTTTCATATGTGGGTCACCCGCCACGCGCCCGCCCGATGCAACCGTTTTCCCACCTAGGGATTTCCCTAATTGCGCTGCGTCAACTCGGGATTAAGCATATCCTGAACAGTTCTTACAGTGACAGTAATGTCGCTCGGCGGAGACTTCATCTGGGAATTCAATAACGAATAACGAGAAAAGGAAGAGAGGCGAGTATGAATTGCAATCGGAAAGTGATAGTGGCAGGCATGACCACCTTATTCCTGCTTTCTTCGGTAGCGGCTTTTGGCGACAACTTCAAAGGAATTATCAGTGGACGCACTGGAGAGACGTTAATCGTGAACGGCTCACAGTCGAAGTTCACTGTGGTTCTGGCGGACGACACGAGAGTTGTAGATAAGAGGGGCCTGTTCGGCTGGGGCAGGACGGAATTGACCATGTCAGTGCTGATGCCGGGACTTAAAATCTCAGTCGATGGAACGAGAGATACCGAGGGCCGGGTCCTGGCGAAGAAGATCACCGTCGACGGCGATGACCTCGAATCGGCCCAGATGATCGAGGCCGGTTTGCAGCCTACCTCAGATCAGGTTCTTGAACACGAGAAGGAGCTGCTGGAGCACCAGAAGGCTATCGGGGCAAACAAGGAGAACATCGCGGCCAACACAGCAGATATCGAAACCAATCAGCAGCAGATCGCGGCCCATAAACAGAGCATCGATCAGAATATGAGTGATATCCAGGCGAACTCGCAGCGCTTTACTACGCTGGCTGATTACGACGTGAAGGCCAACGCAACCGTGAAGTTCGCAACCGGTAGCAGCCAGATCTCGAAGGCGGACGTGGACCAACTCAAACAGTTGGCGGCAACGGCAAAGGGCATGACCGGATACATCATCGAGGTGACGGGTTATGCCGACTCGACCGGCAGCGCTGCGGTGAACACGAAACTGAGCGGGGACCGCGCTAAAGCTGTCATCACTGTGTTGCAGCAGCAGGGCGGCGTACCGATTCGGCATATCGTGGCGCCGGGCGCTATGGGAGAATACGGGGCAGCGGCACCGAACGAAACCAAGGCCGGGCGAGCCGAAAACCGTCGCGTTGAGGTTAAGGTCCTGGTCAACAAGGGTATTGCCGGTTCATAGGGACCATTCGGTCGAGGATCGCTTCGCCAGATGTGGGATTTATACCGGCTTTTATCCGGAGCTGCATCTGGCATGGTCTCGATGTTGCAACTCAAGCTGGTTGCCAAGCGTAACCTCACGACGCTCTGAGAGAGGCGTGGTTTGCTGTTGAGATTTGGGGCACCCGCAAATGAAAGAGCCCGGCCTGGACCGGGCTTTCGTCAAGGGGAATCAATTGCTGTCGGGTTCGGGTGGAGTCTGGGTTTGCTGCGTCTTCTGGGCGACGCGCAGGTTGGCGGAGGCGATCTGGAGGCAGTAGAGGAGCAGGCCGGCGCGGCGCGGGTCGATGTCGTTGGCGGCGATACGGATGAGGAGCTCGCCGAGGGACTCCTGGATGGCGTCGTGGCTGGTGGGGGTGAAGAGAGAGAAGGTGCTGCGGCGCGCGAGGCGCTCGTGTGGACGGACGACTGGGCGGCGGGAGTCGTGGTGGAAGTAACAGAACTGCTCGTCGCGCATGCGCGGGCTGCCGCAGCGGAAGCCGTCGGGGAAGATGTGGTGGCACTGGAAGTCGTTGTTCGGCTGATCGTCGTTGATGGTGGCTTCGTTCATGGGTGTACCCCCTTGTTTTTGTGCAAAATCTTCAAAATAGCGAATTTAGGTCTGGACCTCGGGCGCAATTGTGCTGCCAGATCCCCTGGTTTGCCGGGTTAAAACAAGAAGCCCCGGCGCGTGTGCCGGGGCTTCTTTATTGTACCTATTTCTATTATAGAGAATCGGGATAGGGAAACTGCCAGTTTGTAGAGATTTGTTTTTGGGCGGGAAGTGATTTGGATTGTTTCGGATGGGAAGTTAGAGGAGGGTTTTGCACAGGGTTGAGGGCTTGACAGGAATTTCGGGGGACCTCCATGAAGCTCTATGGATGGCCGCGGGACGTATGGCTGAAGTCCCGCTGTGCCTGAAGCGGTTCGCGCTTTCCGACCCCAGCCAGCAAGCTGGCCGGGGACCCGGTTTTCGCGCGAATGCCCACCTCTCAGAATCGAGATATGGGGCATCCGATTGGTGGCTAGATGGTCAGATGTGGGCCACCCGTCCTAGCATGTGAACGGTGTTCACATTTGGGAATGGCAACTGAGGCAGGTGAAGCGACTTTTTCAAGGAGGCTAGATGACGAATCGGACGATTGGAGCGATGGTATCTGGCGTGGTGTATGGTGTGGCTCTTCTCGGTGCGGCTGGGGTGGGGTGGGCGCAGGAAGCGAAGGCGCCTTATCCGGCGATGGCCCCGGTCCCGCAGTACCGTATGGCGAGCGCGGCGGAGGAGGCCGCGCTGGCGCGCAGCGCGGGGCCTGAGTCCGTGAGCCGCGAGGCGGAGGTGCTGGTGCTCGGGGAGCACGGCTACGAGACGGCGGCGAAGGGGACGAATGGCTTCGTATGCCTGGTCGTGCGCATGTGGGCGGCCAATTTCGACGACCCGCAGTTCTGGAACCCGAAGGTGCGTGCGCCGCACTGCTTCAATGCCGTCGCGGCGCGGTCGGTGCTGCCGGCGTACCTGAAGCGGACGGAGTTGGTGCTGGCCGGGCTGACGAAGGACCAGGTGGAGGAGCGGATGAAGGAGGCGGTGGCGAAGAAGGTCTTCGGGGCGCCGGACCCGGGGTCGATGTGCTACATGATGTCGAAGCAGGGCTACCTGAACGACACGGATGGCCATTGGCATCCGCACCTGATGTTCTTCCTTCCGCCCACGGGGGCGGCGAGCTGGGGCGCGAACCTCAAGGGCTCGCCGGTCTTCGCCGCGCAAGGGGACCCCGAGCCGGTGACTACGTTCTTTGTTCCGGTGACGAGGTGGTCGGATGGGACGATGGAGGAGATGAAGTGACGCCTCGAATGCCCACATCTCAGAGTCGAGATATAGGGCAGACAGTGGTTGCGCGTCCCGTATCGCGGATCCTTGGCCGAGGCGGCCTGGTGGATCGCTACTTCTACTTCTTCCTTTCGCTGGTTGTGGCAGGAATTGTAGTGGCCGGTTTCAGCAGGACAGCCGATCAGAATCTGTTTCATGCCGCTCCGCCGAGGCCAGTGCTGGTCACTCTGGGAGCGGTGATTGCCGTGGTGATGGGGCGGTTCGATGCTTTGCAGCTTCATTAGCCCGATCCCGCATTTCTCAGCGTGCCGTTTTTCGACATGGCGGCGTTCGGCACGCTGGTTGGGCTTGCGATCGTATGGCGTGGCAAGCCGGAGATGCACCGGCGCTTCCTGGGCTGGCCACGTGCGGCCTGCCCGATGCAGCTTTCGGCCGCTTCGATTATCTGTTCAACCACAGTCTCTTCTTTGTTTGCGTGGATGCGGTGATGCTGCTTTGCGTCGCGCGCGACCTTCTTGTGGATCGGCGTGTGCACAAGATTTATTTGTATGCAATCCCAGCGTTGGTGATTGGGCAGAACCTGGCGATCTATCTCTGGCGCGGCGCGCCTGGGTGGTGGCTCTCGACTTGTAAAGAGACTCTTGGCGTGTGACTGCCGGGGCCCTTAAGCAAGGCGGTTCGCGCTTTGCGCGAATGCCCCACTCATGCGATGAAACCGCATGAATGGGGCACTCAATGTGTTGGTATTGATGTATGGGCCACCCGCCCATGGATGATTCGGCCGGCTGGGAGGGGAAGGCGATATCTGGTCGCTTCGTCCTTCGGACTTCGCGACGGCCTTCGGCAGAGCGGAGGCGCCTCGTCCGAGGCGCGGTTACGGCACGGCTTTCGAGGCTGTTGAAAAACTCATTGAGTTTTAAACAGAGAGATTTGATAAGAAGAGGAGATGCGAGGGGACGATCTACAGCAAGGGGCAGTATTCAGCTATATCAGTGCGGAGCAGCGCGTACCGGCGGACCATCCGTTGCGGGCGATCCGGGGGATGACGGACGAGGCGCTGGCTGAGTTGTCGGCGCACTTGGACACGCTGTATGCGGCTGGTGGGCGTCCATCGATCGCTCCGGAGAAGTTGGTGCGTGCGCTGCTGCTGCAGGCGCTGTACTCGGTGCGGAGCGAGCGGCAGTTGATGGAACAACTGGACTATAACCTGCTGTTCCGCTGGTTCGTGGGCCTGAACATGGACGACGCCATCTGGGATGTGACCGTGTTCACCAAGAATCGGGAGCGGTTGATGAAGGGTGAGGTGGCGGAGCGGCTGCTGCTGGCCATCGTCGAACAGGCGCATGCCCACCGGCTGTTGAGCGAAGAACACTTCACCGTGGACGGCACGCTGATCCAGGCCTGGGTGAGCCGGCGCAGCTTCCGCGAGAAGCAGGACCCGCCCGATCGCGGCACGGGAGCACGCGGTCGCAAGCTGCTGCGCGACACCCATGAGTCCACCACCGATCGGGAGGCACGGCTGTACCGCAAGAGTTCCTCCGGGGCGGTGGTGCCAAGTTATCTGGGCCATGTGCTGACGGAGAACCGCAACGGTCTGGTGGTCCAGGCGCTGGCCACGCAGTCCAGCACCACCGCCGAGCGCGAGGCTGCGCTCAGGATGATCGACCGCGACCGGCAACGAACGAAGATGGCGACGGAGATCACGCTGGGCGCCGACAAGAGCTATCAGCACGAGTCGTTCGTCGCGCAGTTACGCGCCCGGCGCGTGGTGCCGCACGTTGCGGAGTACGCACCCAATCCGAAGTGGCCCAACTCCCTCACCACAGCCGAACGCTCGAGCGACGGCTTCCGGCTCAGCCAGCAGAAGCGCAAGCTGGTGGAGAAGGTCTTCGCCTGGGCCAAGCTGGACCGCGCGCTGCGCCAGGTCAAGCTGCGCGGTCTCCCCCGCGTCAACTGGCTGGTCCAGATCGTCTCCGCCGCGCACAACCTAAGGAGGATGCAGATGCTACTCGCAGTGTAGTACCGAGGGATACGTGTCTCTGGAGGCGGGAAAACGCCCTCCGGAAGACAAAATCCATGAGGCCACGACTTCAATCGGCACCAAAAAACGGGACACATCCAATCACATCCAAAAATCAGTCCGTTTTTCCGCAGCCTCTGAAGCCGTGCCCTTAAGCAAGGCGGTTCGCGCTCTCGCTCGAATGCCCACATCTGGCGATGAAGCCGCCAGGTATGGGGCACGCAACTGTGGCAGGTTTGGTCAGATGTGGGCCACCCAGCCCCACCCACTGTTGGATCTGGGTGAATCTGTTGGTTTAGTTCGTCTTCTCCTCAAGAAGATTGGCGAACTTTTTCCAGGACATTTTGTAGTCGTTTGTCGAATTTCCTTTTGGCCACCACTGTACACTTCCACGGCCCATAATCAGGGTGCCGAGGAGCTGTTTGCCACTACGCACCTCAAATTGGAGTGAGTTACTACTACTTCTTTTTGTCAGTTCGACTGTTGAAGCCTGTGTGACGATCACGGTGGTTCGCGCTTTCCTTTTCTTCATCCGGTGTCCTTTAGTATGCATCTAGCTTCGCTGGGAGAATAACATCGGTTTCTCGTCCCGTTTTGAATAATTTGCCTGTGGGAATTTCTGACGACCTAATATTCGTTGCCTGCGAAAAAAGCTAGAATCCCGGCATGCATCTACGAATCGATAACCCAAATGTCTTGGACGAGTACGGAAATAATGCAGCGATTCGATGCCCTTCATGCAGCGGAGTCTTCGTGTTCTCAAAGCATCTAAACAAAGCGAGCGGGCGAGAATGTCCGCACTGTCACAAATCGAGAGCAACAGTCAGTCACGGGGACCTCAAAATTGATTTGCTCTCATGCGATACGACCGCGTGAATGGAGCACATATTTGTCGGAGAGATTTGATATATGGGCCACCCGCCCGAATGGCCCACATCTGGCGATGAGGCCGCCAGATATGGGGCACCCGATTGTAGTAACTCGGTCAGATGTTGGCCACTCGTCCTGCCCGTCCTTCCTGTTCTCCGTGATGTCTATTGATTGATACATCGACGTCCATCGAAATTTTATTTTCGATACCTGTGACCGACAAGCGTTGTCTGCAATCAGACGTGTGCGCAAAAGGAGAAAAAGTGTCAGTGACTGACCTGGTGTTCGCAAATCGGGACAGAGGGACGTCGCTTTCTTTTTTTCGACCTTAGGCGTTCGTCCTTCATCTTTGAGGTGCCTCAAATGTTCGTAGTGCCCCGTCTGTCAAGCAGACATCGTAATGCAACTGGAAGAGTGTCAGCGACCCCCTTCTACGCCTCCCCTAAACTCCTCGCCGTCAGCGCTCTCCTTGCGGGAAACGCTTTCAGCATGTTCGCTCAGGCTCCCGCGCCTGCCCAGCCGCAGTTGTCCGCTGAAACGTTGGCGATACATGCGAAGGTTAAGCGCGCCACCGCAACGTCAGTTTCAACGACGGGCAGCGCGGTCTCAACCGCAGGCGTGTCTTCGGGATTTAATTCCGATCAGGGCCCCGGGCCGGGCCCTGTTGGCCCTGGGCCTGGTTGCAATCTGTTTCCTGCGCCTCCGTCCGTGGGCTCAAGTGTTGGACTTTCGTACTTTGGGCCTTCTCCTTCAACGACGAATCCCAGCCTTGTTGGCCCTGTGCAGTTGCTGAATACGGGGGCGGTGGACGCTACACATGGCACGATCACGATTCCCCTGTATAAGGGAACTCTTAAGGGAACAAAAAAGAACGTGTGGTACATCCTGACCGATGTCTCGAATCAGGCGGTCGCTCAAGAGCTGGGGCTGAACTTTTCTGCGAAGCTGGGCTTCGCGGCGAATGCTGCGAGAACAGGCAATCTGGACAGCAATGGCAACATTGTGTTCGACGCGGGGACCGTGGATTTTTCGGCGCAACGCAACGTTGTGCCCGGACCTGCAGGCCAGGAGTTCCCTCCCGTTTCGTTCCAGCCTGGTGCAATTGGAGACAAGAACTATAGTCCGTACGTCACCATTACCAATGCCGGCGGTGTTATCTACAATGCACCCATCGTCGCCTTCGACGTTGATGCAAGCCAGATTAACTTCCCGACGGGGAATGTCGACTACTCGAAGGTTCATGATCAGGTGGTCGCCATTGATCCCATCAACATGACTGTCACCTTGAACCTGATCAACGGCTTTAGCTTTGGCCGACCAGTCTGGTACCTCTCGATGGATGCCAGCAACCAGATCGCAGCTTCGATCGAGCACAACACGTATGCTCCACTGATGAACAATCTGGTACTGGGCCACGACGACAGTTTCGCCAGCCCGGTTGAGCGCATCTTCATTGCTACCAATGGTCCAGAGTCTGGAGGTTGCGACAATCCATTACGTCAGGGTCTCTCGGCGGATCTTGCCGATGGCCATCGTCCCAACAATGTTCTGGGCGGCGTACCGACGATTGCGCTTGATTACAGCCCGGCGTGGGACGCTCAACTGTATGAGTGGACCAGCGACGCGATCAACAGGAACTTTCGCGGTCAACTTCGTGAGGAGTTCCAGATTCTCACGTTCGTGGACGATGGTTTGATCACTGGACCAGGGGGAGCGAAGTTCGGTAGCTCAGGCTTCTCGATCAACTGCCCCATCGTTCAGCGGCTCGATTAAGCGACTGTTGTGCTGCATTTGTCTGGCCGCAATTCATGCGATTGCGGCCAGCTTTTGTTTTAACGACTGACTATGTATGTCCCACTCATGCGGTGAGACTGCATGAATGGGGCACCCAAAGTATCAGCTCTATTTCATGTGTGGGGCCACCCGACCGTGATAGAGTATCTCAACTTCTTCAGGCCTCTCATGCGCACTTCCTCCCCTCGACCTGAGGTAAGCATTTGGAGGGTCTGATGGCCCCAGCCAGTCAGTCCGCGGTTGCGCACCCGGTTTCACGGAGACTTTCACAGATCATCGGCCGAGGCGGCCTGGTGGATCGCTACTTCTACTTCTTCCTTTCGCTGGTTGTGGCAGGCATTGTGGTGGCCGGTTTCAGCAGGACGGTCGACCGCTTTCTGATTCATGCCGCTCCGCCGAGGCCGGTGCTCTTGTGGATTCACGGTGCTGCATTTTCCGGGTGGGTGGTTTTCTTTATCCTGCAATCAGCGCTGGTGCGCGTGCGGAAGGTGCGTGTGCACCGGACGCTGGGATGGTTTGGGGCTGTTCTTGGGGCCATGATGGTCACGCTGGGGTCGGTGATTGCCGTGGTGATGGGGCGGTTCGATGCTTTGCAGCTTCATCAGCCCGATCCCGCATTTCTCAGCGTGCCGTTTTTCGACATGGCGGCGTTCGGCACGCTGGTTGGGCTTGCGATCGTATGGCGCGGCAAGCCGGACTTGCACCGGCGCTTCCTGGTGCTGGCCACGTGCGGCCTGCTCGATGCAGCTTTCGGCCGCTTCGATTATCTGTTCAACCACAGTCTCTTCTTTGTTTGCGTGGATGCGGTGATGCTGCTTGGCGTCGCGCGCGACCTTCTTGTGGATCGACGTGTGCACAAGATTTATTTGTATGCGATCCCAGCGTTGGTGATTGGGCAGAACCTGGCGATCTATCTCTGGCGCGGCGCGCCTGGGTGGTGGCTCTCGACTTGTAAAGAGACTCTTGGCGTGTGACGGTTCGCGGTTTGCGCGAACCCACATCTCAGAATCGAGGTGTAGGGCAACCCGATTTTGTGGCGTCACTTGAGATGTGGGCCACCCGCCAAGCTGGTCAGACTCGAGTACTGAAATTCTCTCTTGCATTGGTTCGACGGTGTAGTACATTGCTCTGACGCAATCAAACCAACTCAACTGGAGTACTCACCGCGTGACTTTTTCTGCCCCAGAACTCAAAGCTGTTGCCGAAATCTTTGCGATAGCCGTGAAATCCCAACTTGGTATGTTCGGTTTCTTAGTCCTGCTTTTCTCTGGAATAACCCTCAAGTTCTTTGGGAAGGCTAATGAAAAACTCAGGATCGTGGTGTGGTTTGCATTATTCGCCGGACTGTTGTCCTTCGGGTTTTCACTTGGCCAGACCTCAGAGTTGAATACGCAACACATTTTTGCGTATGTTCTCGGTCCGGATATGAAGCCTCTCTATGGAGCGCATGTTTCAGCTGCCAGAGCGGCTGCGCCTACAACGACCGACAGTCACGGTGTATTTCACTTATACGTCCGATCGAAACCTGGCGACCCGGTTCGAGTAAGAGTCGAAGCTGATGGATACAAGCCCGTCGAAGAGACGTTTACTCCTCCAGTAGCGGGAACTACGGCGGATATCATACTCGTCAAGTAAGATGCTTTGCTCAATAACAGGTTCGCACTTACCGCGCCAAGAACTCATTTATGCGCATGGGCCACGCGCCGAATTCCCACTCATGCGATGAGGCCGCATGAATGTGGCACCCGATTTGTGGTGGTGCGGTCAGATGTGGGCCACCCGTCCCACCCGGCCCATGGGCATCTGGCTGTGGTAGGTTTGGTCGGATGTGGGTCATCTAGGCCGAGGAGGAACGATGTCAGGCAGCGAAGGAGATGCTAAAGGACAAAGTGTAACTTTGCACGTGGTTTCCAGTCTGGATGGTTTCATCGCGAAGAAGGACAACAGTGTTGGCTGGCTGGATGGCCCTGGAGGCGTCTACGAGGCCGGGGTTTCCATCTCGGAAGAGGAGGCTGCGGCCTTCGTTAAAACGATCGACTGTTATGTGATGGGTTCCCGCACGTATGAACACGCGCTTGAGCTGGGCTGGCCGTATGGCGATACTCCGGTGGTCGTGGTGACCGGCAGAGAATGGCCACCGGCGAGGGAGAGCGTCGAATTCTATTCGGGCGATCTCAAGGTGTTGGTTGATGAGAGGCTCAAGCCTCGATATCGGAATATCTGGCTGGTGGGCGGGGCGATGTTGTGCCAGCGTTTTCTCGAACTTGGGTTGGTGGACGAGATCAGGTTGATGATCGCGCCTGTGTTGTTGGGTGAAGGGCTGCGATTGTTCGATGGTTCGGTGAGGGAGGAGAGGTGGAGTTTGAAGAACGTGGTGGGTTATAAGAACGGCTTTGTTGAGCTGTTGTACTCGGCCTCTGGTGGGTGACGGAAGCTGAAACACCCCGGGAAGCGGTTCGCGCTTTCGCGCGAATGTCCCACATCTGGCGATGAGGCCCGCCAGATATGGGGCACCCAATTGTGCAGGTTTGATCAGATGTGGGCCACCCAGTCCACCCGCCCGTTCATATTCGAACTCTGTACTACTAGGTATCAAGCATGTCCCAGTCATCCCCTAGGACCCAACGAAGCGCTGATAACTTGCCACTCAGCATGCCCCATTCAAAGTCGTTCCACGGACCGAGGTTCTCTTTACCAAATCGTTCCTCAACTTCTTTTTTCGCCTTAAGCATTCCCTGTACAATTTCTTCTGGAGCGCCATTGGATCGATAAAATTCTGCTGTCCCTTTTCGACCGTACCAGACCTTTAAATAGAACTCTTCTTCGGCTTTAAGTATCTTTTTCACATCTCGAATTGAGGCCGTAGTCAGATTGAATTTTCGTTGAAGACTAGTTTTTTGGCGAGCATTCGAGTAAGTTGCGGTTTCTCCCAGACTCTGATTTTGAATGCGGGCCGGTTATTCCTTTTGAAAGTCTCCAAATAGTCTTTAGCTGGATTACTTAGATAGTTTGAAACCACAAATAGAGCGACGTCTGGACGTTCGGCTTCAGCCCAAGCAAGCAAATTTTGTAGTTCTTTCGGGGGAACGCCTTTTCGGTAATGTTTGCAATCGACAAACCAACGTTCAAAGTGCTGGCTTCCGTCGGGTTCCATCCGGAGATGGTCACATACAATATCGCGTCCACTATCTGATGGACTGCTAAGTAGCCCTGTTCCTTTTCGCCAATCAATATTGACAAAGTCCATGGTGTGAAGAAGGTCATAGGCCAGCTCTTCGAATTGCGTTGGAGTCAAGGAATCAAAGGAGGTCATACTTAGATTCTGCTTCTCTCTAAGGGCTAAATGAAAGCAAAATAGGGCTAAATGAAAGCAAAATAGCGACTACCGGCCGAATTTTGTCGTCCTTGCATTTGGGACGTGAGGCGTAGCTGCATCTTGATGCCTCCGCCTGAGCCCATCGTCGCCTAAGCGCTAACGAATGTTGTTAAGCCGCGCCTAGTGCGTTCGCGAAGCTGGCATTCGCGCAAAGTGTTTGCCAGGTTTTCCAGATCCGGGATGGCGTAGATAAAAAAGTTTTCGAACTCTTTATCTGAAGAGAACAGGTGCAGAGAGGCTTGGCGGAGCAACCGCTTTCCAATAGGTTTTCGTAACTCCAGGTGGTCGATCCGAAACAACTCCAGACTCTCCTGAACCTTGGAAAGCAGCCCACGCTCCAACTTGATTCGCTGCGTGGTGATTGTGTAGTGAATGCTCAAGCTTCTCAGGTAGTAACGGAGATAAACGATGGCGCATGCGACCGGAAAGCCAATCAGCACATATAAGATGGTGCGTGTAGAACCTATGCTGTACGCGATTGCAACTGCAATGACGATCAGGACCAGGAATGGAACGATTTGGCCGACGCTGTAAATGACCGCTGGATGGCCAGTAAACAGTGGTTGTTCTATTTCAAATTCTTTCATCGCGGAGAATACGGCTAGATCAGTGTTGCAGAAGCGGCATTTGATCGCCACGATCTTGATCGTTTCTCCGCAGACCGGGCAAGGCTTGTTATCTGCGTCCATCGATTTGATCCTTTCGAAGTAGAAATCATAATAGATGGATATAGATCGGTCGAATACCAAATAAGTGTCAGCTGATCTGCTAAGTTTGACTAGTCAAACACTATCTCCCGAAGCGCTGGCGACCTTGCATTTGGGACATTAGGCGTTGCTGCATCTTGATGCTTCCGCCTGATTCTGTAGCAACCGCAAAAGCAACCGCAGGTCCTTCGACTGCGCAGTCCACCATGAAGCCCGTGGACTGCTTCGCTCAGGATGACACTTCTGTGTGGCTGGCCTACGAAAAAGCAACGGCAACCGCAGGTCCTTCGACTGCGCTGCTCGCAAAGTGCGCGAGCCGCTTCGCTCAGGATGACACGGTTTGGGTGGCTTCGGGGATTGACGGAACTATTGATGGAACTGGGGAGGTGTTTGTTCTATATGCTGGCTTGATGAGGGAGAGGATTTACTACACCTACATTGTGGCTAGCCGAAGTCATAACTTTTATGTGGGGATGACGAGCGAGATTGAGATTCGGGTTCAGCAGCACAAGGAAGGTCGATTTGAGGGGTACTCGAAGAAGTACAACTGCAATCGTTTGGTTTGGCTTGAGCGGTATTCCGATGTTCATCGAGCGATCGCTCGGGAGAAGCAACTGAAGGGATGGTCCCGGGCTAAGAAGATTTGGTTGATCGAGCGGGAGAATCCGGCTTGGGTGGATTTGAGCGAGGAGTGGGGTACGCCGGTCAAGATGTTTGGGGATGCTTCTTGAGTTAGAGGCAACTGCAAGAGCAAATGCAACCGCAGGTCCTTCGACTACGCAGCTCGCAACATGCGCGAGCTGCTTCGCTCAGGATGACACGGTTTGGGTGGGTTAAGAAAAGGAAGGGTCGATAAGCAATGACTATCGTCCGAATTTTGGGCGGCCTTGCATTTGGCTCATCAGGCGTTGCTGGGCCTTGATGCCTCCGCCTGAGCCCATGGTCTTGAACATCTTGCGCATCTGGGCGTACTGGCGGAGGAGGTTGTTGACTTCCTGCACCGTGGTTCCTGAGCCGTGGGCTATGCGCTTGCGGCGGCTGCCGTTGATGATCTCGTGGTCGGCGCGCTCCTTTTTGGTCATCGAGTTGATGATGGATTCGACGCGGGTGAACTGGCCCTCGTCGACGTTGTCGATGGCCTGCGACATGCCAGCGAATGGGCCGACGGAGGGGAGCATCTTGAGGATGGACTTCATGGAGCCCATCTTTTTGATCTGACGGAGCTGGTCGCGGAAGTCTTCGAGGGAGAAGCCGTCGCCGGAGAGGGCCTTTTTGGCGAACTGCTCGGCTTTGCCGCGGTCAAGGCGCTCTTCGGCGCGCTCGAGGAGGGTGGCGATGTCGCCGTGGCCCATGATGCGGGAGACGATGCGGTCGGGGTGGAAGGGCTCGAAGGCGTCGGGCTTTTCGCCGGTTCCGAGGAACTTGATGGGGGCTCCGGTGACGTGGCGGATGGAGAGGGCAGCGCCGCCGCGGGCGTCGCCGTCCATCTTGGTGAGGATGGCTCCGGTGATGGCGAGGCGGTCGTTGAAGGCCTTGGCGGAGTTGACGGCGTCCTGGCCGGTCATGGCGTCGGCGACGAAGAGGATCTCGGAGGGGGAGAGGAGCTTTTTGAGGGCGGCCATCTCGTCCATGAGCTCGGCGTCGATGTGGTTGCGGCCGGCGGTGTCGACGATGAGCATGTCGCAGCCGAAGTTGGCGGCCTCGCGCTTTGCTTCCTTGGAGAGGCGGAGGACGGCGTCGCTGCCGGGGTCGGCTTCGGTGATCTTGCCTTCGTAGAGATTGGCGTTGATGGAGCGCGCGACGATGGCGAGCTGTTCGCGCGCGGCGGGGCGGTAGACGTCCACCGAGACGAGCATGGGGCGGTGGCCGGCCTTCTTGAGCCACTGGGCTAGCTTGCCGGAGGTGGTCGTTTTGCCGGAGCCCTGGAGGCCGGCCATGAGGATGACCGACGGGGGCTGCGAGGCTTTTTGGAAGCGGGCGGTGTCGCGGCCGAGGACGTTGACGAGCTCGTCGTGGACGATCTTGACGATCTGCTCTGAGGGTGACAACGCGGTTGTCACCTGGGTTCCCATGGCGCGGGTGCGGATGTGCTCGACGAGCTCGTTGACGACGGCGAGGTTCACGTCGGATTCGAGGAGGGCGAGGCGGATCTCGCGCAGAGCGTCGGAGATGTTCTCCTCGGTGATGGTGCCCTGGCCGCGGAGGTTCTTAAAGGAGCGCTGGAGTTTTTCGGAGAGATTCTCGAACATGCTCTTTTAAGTTTATCAGCGCGGAGGAGGGGTTAGTTGGTGACGGTGACGAGTGTGCCTCCCTTGACGAAGGTGAGAACGAGGTCAACGAGGTGGGTGTTGGGGTCAGAGGAGGCTTTGTAAGTGGCGGAGTAGCCGCGTAGAGACTGGATGGCGTTGTTTTTCATAAGGAAGGATTGAAGGTAGTCGACGTCGTAGAAGTCGCCGGGGTTCATGTGCCAGGCGGCGTCGAAGTCTTTGCGTTGCTGGTCGGTGAGGCCAGGCGGCGTCGAAGTCTTTGCGTTGCTGGTCGGTGAGGCCGACGACGTTGATGGCGTGGAGACGGTACTGCTCGCCGGGAATGACGCGGATGGTGTAGGCGACGTGGTGGGTGGCGGCGTCTTTTGTTGACGATGCCTGGACCTTCGCGTCCTGGAAGCCCTTGGCGTAGTAGGCGCGGTAAAGAATCTGGAGGGTTTGCTTAAGGGCGATTTCGGAGGCGAGCTCTTCGGGGTGAAGCTTGGATTTTTTGTTTAAGTCGTCTGTGCTGACGATCTCTGAGCCAGGCCATGTGAGCTGCGAGATGCGGTAGGGCTCTCCTTCGTTGATGGTCGCGGTGAGGTCGAGGTTGATGGCGTCGTTTGAAATTTGAGGCGCAGAGTGGGTGATGGTGGTGATGACGGCGTCTAGGTAGCCTTCGTTGCGATAGATATTGCGGACTTGCGAGTCGATAGCGCTGTTTGTGGCGAACTGGTCGTAGGGCTGGCTGGTGGCGTCTTTGACGACCTTTTCGAACTTCGTCTGCATAGCTGGTGACGCGGACGCGAAGGTGAGGGTGCGGACGTGGATTTCGGGCGAGTCGATGGCGAACGACACCGCTGTGGGTGGGGAGTTGGGTTGGTCGGAGCTAGCCAGGGCGACTACTGTTGCTGTGACGCCTTTTTCGGCGAGCATTGCTTTGAGTGCGGCGCAGACAGTGTCCTGCATGTTGCCTGCTTGCGGGATGGAGCCCTCGTACAGCGGGACACGGAATTTGAGAGCGGTGTTGAGCTCATCGGGCGTCCACCAAACAAAGTTGGTAAAGCGGGCGGGCAGCATGTTTGGCATCGGTTTGAGCGAGAAGACGAGGCCGTGCGCGTTGGATTCGAAGTGGATGTCGCTGAAGAGGCCGGTGTCGTTGAGTTTCTGTGCAGCTGCCTGGACCTCGGCGATGGTTGAGCTGGCTCCGGGTTTGAGGCCTGTGAAGGTGAGCAACTCGGTTTGAGAGTAGGTGGGATCACCAGAGAAGGAGATCGATTTTGGCAGGACGATGGATTGTGCGGAGAGGATGGTTGAGCAAAAGAGCAACGAGAGAAGAGTTGAGGGCAGAAAGACTTTCAAGAGGCGCATGCGAGTCGAATGATATCCAAGAGGGCGTGAACGGCAAAGGTAAATCTGTGTACGGGTTGCCTGGGATTGGGAAGTAATCATAGTGATGCTACCGAGGTGGGTACTCGGTGGTCGATGTGGAGATTTTGAGGGGGTTAGGCAGAGATAATCGTGAAATGCAGCAGGAGTCACAGACTACGGGGAATGTGCGGGTTGTGCGGGAGTATGTGACTTATCTGCGAGTGGAGAAGGGTTTGAGGCCGGCGAGTTGTGAGGCGTATCAGCGGGATTTAGAGCAGTTTGCCGAGCATGTTGAGGGGCGCGATGGGTTGCTGGTTGGGGCTACTCAGCAGGATGTGAGTGGGTTTATGGAGGGGTTGCGCGGGCATGGGGTCGAGTCACGATCGATTGCGCGGAAGCTTAGCTGTTTGCGTGGGTTTTATCGCTGGCTTCTGATGGATAAGAAGATCGACCGCGATCCTACGGTGAATATCGAGAGTCCGGCGAGCTGGAAGGTGTTGCCGAAGAGCCTGGCCGAGGGCGAGGTCGGCGAGATGCTGGAGAGGACGGGCGTCGCGGCGCGAAGTGCGGATGCGGACGGGCTGGCGTTGCGAGATCACGCGATTCTGGAGCTGCTATATGGCGGCGGACTGCGGGTGGGAGAGATCTGCGCGCTACGCGAGGAGGATGTTCACCTGGATGTAGCGCGGGTGCAGGTGAGGGGCAAGGGCGACAAGGAGAGGATAGTTCCGCTGGGACGCAGCGCGGTCGAGTCGCTGGAGCGGTATCTGAAGATGGGGCGGCCTGAGTTGCTGCTGAAAGCCGGGAGATCTGGCGCGCTGTTTCTTTCGGTGCGGGGAAAGCCGCTGACGCGGCAGTGGGTGTGGGAGATGGTTCGGTCGACGAATCGTCATGCGAGCCCGCATAAGCTGCGGCATAGCTGCGCGACGCACATGGTGGAGCATGGAGCGGACCTGAGAAGCGTGCAGGTGTTACTGGGGCATGCGGACATTGCGACGACGCAGGTCTACACGCACGTGGCGCTAGGGCGGTTGAAGCAGGTGCATCGGATGCATCATCCGCGAGGGAAGAAGGCAGGGAAGAGCGCCTAGGGGCCAGGAATGCACCAGACGAGTGAGTTTTCCGAATTGGCGGAGAGGTTTCTCGCGATGCTTGCGAATGAGCGCGGAGCGTCGGAGCATACGGTGCGGGCGTACGCGCGTGAGGTGCGGAACTTTGCTGGCTATCTGGAGGAGACGCTGGGGAAGGGTGGGTCGATCCGTGCGGTCGAGCATTTGCATATTCGCGCTTATCTTGGGCTCCTGTATGAGCGGGGCTTGACGAAGGCGAGTGCGGCTCGGGCGCTGGCGGCGGTGAGGAGCTGGTTCAAGTGGCTGGCGAAGGATGGGAAGGTCCCGCAGAATCCGGCGCTGCTGGTGAGCACGCCTAAGTTGCCGAAGCATCTGCCTCGGGTGCCGAGTGTGGAGGAGGTGAATCGCGTGCTCGATTCGCTGGAGGGGCCAGCGGGAAGGGAGAAGAAGAGCGGAGGCGCGAAGACCGAAGGCCACGAGGCTGAAGTGGCCGCGTGGCCGGAGCGGGATCGCGTGATCTTCGAGCTGCTTTATGGATGCGGGATTCGGAACTCAGAGCTGGTTGGGCTGGATGTAGGGAGCGTGAAGTGGGGCGATGACGCGATTCTGGTGAGAGGCAAAGGGAAAAAAGAGCGTCTGGTGCCGCTAGGGGATGAGGCTGCGGCTGCGCTGAGAGATTATCTGTCGCAGCGCGAAGCGAAGCTGATGGCGGCGGGCAAGGGAGTGATGGTGCATGAGGGGCCGCTGCTGACGAACCTGCGGCTGCGTGGCGATTGCCGGCTGACGACGCGGAGCGTGGGGAGAATTGTGAAGGCGATTGCGCTGAGTCGTGGACTGGCGGCGGATGTGCATCCGCATACGTTGCGGCATGCGTTTGGGACGCACATGTTGGAGGAGGGAGCGGACCTACGGGCGATCCAGGAGATGCTGGGGCACGAGCGGCTTTCTACGACGCAGCGGTATACGCAATTGACGGTGGGTCAGGTGCAGAAGGTGTACGACGAGACGCATCCGAGAGCGAAGTGAGGCGGCCAAGCGCTGAGGAAAAGCAGATTCCTCCGCTGCGCTGCGGAATGACAACAAGGAAGACGGGAATCAGAGCAAGAAGAGCGGAACGACGAGGCTCTGATCGTGAAGAGAACAGTGGCCGCGAACAAATCAGTGTGCGGGACCGGCTTTTCCGCCGACTTTGAAGTACCTGGTGACCAGGACCAGAGGGGCGGCGATGAGGGTGATGACGCCGATAAGGTGGAAGCAGTCCATAAAAGCCAGTAGTTGGGTCTGAGCATGTAGCTGCTCGTAGTAGCGGGCGTAGGAGGCTTTGAGAGCGTCTGCGTGAGAGAAGCCGTGGGCCTGGAGGTAGGCGGCGGTCTGCTGGACGGACTGTTGCAGGTAGTGCGAGGAGCCGTTCAGGTTTGAGCCCACGGTGGACTGGTGGAAGTTCTGGCGGCGCTCGCTGACGGTAGTGATGAAAGCGATCCCGAAGCTGCCGCCCCAGTTGCGGAAGAAGTTAGTGAGGGAGGAGGCCTTGTTGTTCTGGCCCGGGCTGAGCTGCGAGTAGGCGATGACGGAGAGCGGTACGAAGAAGAATGCGTAGCCGAGGCCCTGTAATGCGCGTGCGAGGGCGTAATGGTTGTAATCGGTGTCGAGGTTGAAGTGGCTGTAGTGGAGGAACGAAATCCCGACGACCAGGACGGCTCCGAAGAGCAGGATGCGGGGATGGATGATGCTCCGCTGTACGAGCTGTGCTCCAACCGGAGCGAGAACGGTGATGACGAAGGCGCCGGGTCCGAGGACGAGGCCGGCGTCAATAGCGCGGTAGCCGTAGAGGGACTGGAGGAGTTGCGGAATCATGGTCGTCGACGCAAAGAGACCGAAGCCAAAGACGAAGTAGAAGAGGTTGGCGATGGCGAAGTTGCGGACCTTGAGCATGCGGAAGTCGATGACGGGGTCGGAGTGGTGCAGCTCCCAGAAGACGGCGACGGTGAGGCAGGTGACGCCGATGACGAACATCCAGGTGATGAAGGAGGAGCCGAACCAGTCGTCGATCTGTCCGCGGTCGAGAAGGACTTCGAGAGCGGCGGAGCCGAGGCCGATGAGTGCGATGCCGATGCCGTCAACGCGAAGTTTGCCGTCGCGGCGGACGGTCTTGCGCTCTTCCGCGTAGGAGGGCGGGTCCGAAACAAAGCGGTTGGTGAGGAAGAGGGAGAGGATGCCGATGGGGATGTTGATGAGGAAGACCCAGCGCCAGTTGTAGTTGTCGGTGATCCAGCCTCCGAGGACGGGGCCGATTGCGGGCGCGGTGACGATGGCTACAGTGTAGAGGGCGAAGGCCGAGGCGCGTTTGGCGGGCGGGAAGGTGTCGACGAGGATGGCCTGCTCAACCGGAGCGAGACCGCCGCCGCCGATGCCCTGCAGGACGCGGGAGAGGAGCATGATGTTGAGGCTGGGCGCGATGCCGCAGAAGAACGACGTAATGGTGAAGAGGGCGACGCAGGCCATGTAGTAGGTCTTGCGGCCGAAGACGCGGCTGAGCCAGGCGGACATTGGGAGGACGACGGCGTTGGCGACGAGGTAGGTAGTGAGGATCCAGGTGACCTCGTCGTAGGAGCGGCCGAGGCCACCGGCGATGTAGGGCAGGGAGACGTTGGCGATGGAGGTGTCGAGCAGCTCCATAAAGGTGGCCAACGTAACTGTGAGGGCCACGACCCACGGGTTGACGACCCTGGCGGCGCGAACCGGTTTTGGCGGAGACAGTTGAACCTGTTCTTGCGTAAGAGTCGCAGTTGCCATAGAAGAAACCTTTCGGTCTCTTCTTTCGATGCGACGAAACTAAAAAGGAACCGGAAGGTCTCTTTAATTTTTTAGGGAAGTGCTGGTGGAGGGTGGGTTCCGGAGGATGGCGATTCGGCGGATGGGGACTTTCGTACCTTGAGCTCGAGGTATCGGTCGAGACGTGCGCGGGCGTCTCGGAGGGCGTTGTCGCTGCGCTCAAGACGAGCGATGACGATTCCGCCTTCGATGCTTGTGATGATATGGTTGGCGACCTCTGCCGGATCGATCTCCGGGTTCACCGTTCCCTTGGCGATGCCGTCCTCGAGGACGCTGCGGAGCGCGTTTTGCCAGCCGCGGAGAGCCTTGCGGACACGCTCGCGCAGGACGGGATTGCCGTCGTCGGCGTCGACGGCGGTATTGAGAAGCGGGCAGCCGCCAGGGATGCCGGAGCGATAGGCGTAGCGCGAGACATGCTCCTTGAGACGGTCTACGTGATTTGGGATCGCGTCGAGGCCGTTGGTGCGGAGAGCGAAGGTCGTGTTCCAGGCGAAGTCGAAGGCTTCGGCGGCGAGCTCTTCTTTGCTCCCAAAGTGGCGATAGATGCCGCCCTTTTCGAGGCCGGTGGCCTCCATGATGGCGTGGAGGGAGCAACCCTTGTAGCCGCGCTGGTTGAATAGAGGGGCGGCGATTTCAATGATCCGCTGCCGGGTTGCTTCGCCTTTGCTCATGGACTTACCGCGGTCGAAGTTGAAACCGGCCGGTCGCTTTTTAGACTAGCACCGGGGCCGAAAGGTTGCAGGATTGCGCCAGGGAGTATCGAATATTCGCCGGTGGAGTGTCGCGTTCCCCTGGGAATTTTGGGCGCTGCGGGCGAACCGCAGGTCCTTCGACTACGCCTATGGCGATGAGACCGCCATAGGCTCCGCTCAGGATGACACTTCTAGTTAAGAATCAAACACTTATGCAAGGTCTGTGCGTCGATGCGGGCTAGTAGCGCGGTACGGTGGGGTCGATGGTGCGGGACCAGTTGTCGATGCCTCCTGCGAGGGACTGGACGTGCTCGAAGCCCTGGTTACGGAGCCACATAGTGACGTTGAGGGAGCGCATGCCGTGATGGCAGAGAACGACGATGGGCTGGTCGGGGTCGAGCTCCTGGTGGGCGCGCGAGGGAATGTCGCCCATGGGCATCAGCAGGGAATCGGGCAGGCTGGCCGTCTGGAACTCCCATGGTTCGCGGACGTCCAAAAGAAGGGGTGGATTGGGCTGGCGGCGCTGTTCGATGAAGTCCTGTGCGCTGATTTCGGGGTTGAGCATACAGATTGAGGATAAACAAACCTGGAATTTTGCGCGCGCGGAGCTCGTAAGTGGGGGAAAGAAGCCGCTTAGATGGGTTGCGGAAGCGAATGGGTGTTCCTGGTGGTGGAGTGGCCGGGAACGTCCAGAAAGAGTGGCGAACAGTGTTCCAGTTAGCAGTAAACTTAAGGGTTAGGTGCATCCAAAGCATTCACTGGGAAAATCAGGCATGCGCGCGGGAGAGGGATTTGGAAAAAGTTTTGATTGTGGAAGATGAGCTGCATGCACGCACCGGTCTGACGGAGTTGATCGAGAGTTGGGGCTATAAGGCGGAGTGCGCCGCAGACGGCCTGGAGGGGCTGGAGAAGGCTGTCGCGTGGGCGCCGGCGATCGTCGTGACTGACCTGAAGATGCCGCGGATGGATGGGATGGAGCTGCTGGAGCGGCTTGCAGAGTTGCCGCAGCGGATCGCGGTGGTGATGCTGACGGCGCAGGGATCGATTGAGTCGGCGGTGGAGGCGATGCGGACTGGGGCGTATGACTACCTCCCCAAGCCGGTGGACCCGGTGCGCCTGAAGACGATTTTGCAGAATGCAAGCCAGCAGCATGACGCCGATACCGATGTCGATCTCGAGGCCACGCGCCGCAAGTTGCGGGACACGGGCAGGATGGGGCCGCTGGTGGGAACGTCGCCGCAGATGAAGCCGATCTTCTCGCTGATCGAGCGCATTGCTCCGTCGAACGTGAGCGTTCTGGTGACGGGCGAGAGCGGCACTGGCAAAGAACTGGTGGCTCGCGCGCTGCATGAGCTGAGTTCGCGGCACAGTCAGCCATTTGTGGCGGTGAACTGCGCTGCGATTCCTGAGACGCTGATTGAGAGCGAGATCTTCGGGCATGAGAAGGGAGCGTTTACGGGCGCGCTGGAGCGCAGGGCGGGATGCTTCGAGCTCGCCGAAGGAGGCACGCTGCTGCTGGATGAGATCGGCGAGATGCCGGCTGCAACGCAGGCCAAGCTGTTGCGCGTACTGGAGGACAGGAAGCTGCGCCGGCTGGGAAGCAAGGTGGAGACTCCGGTGGATGTCCGCGTGATTGCCGCGACGAATCGCGATCCGGAGGAGGCCGTGGCCGTGGGCGATCTGCGCGGCGATCTTTACTACCGGCTGAACGTCTTCAATATTCAGATGCCGCCGCTGCGGGAGCACGTCTCGGACATCGCGGGGATCGCAGAGAAGATGATCGCGGATATGAATGAGCGCCACAACTGCAGCGTGACGGGCATGAAGGACTCGCTGCTGAAGCGTCTGGAAGCTTATTCGTGGCCGGGGAATGTGCGCGAGCTGCGCAACACGATCGAGCGGGCGACGATCATGGCGGGTACAGGGATGTTAGGTGTCGAGTACCTGCCGCCGAACTTTGGGGAGCCGGGGTTCGCTCCGGCGCTGACGAGGAGCGGACGATCTGCGGTGGCGTTGGAGCCAGGCGCGGAGGCTGGCGGGTCGAGCGACGTGCAGCGGTATCTTGAAGACCAGAATACGGTTAGGGTCGAGGTGGGCACGACCGTCGATGAGGCGGAGCGGCAGTTGATTCTGAAGACACTGATGGCGACGCATAACAATAAGACCAAGGCGGCCGAGATTCTGGGGATCAGCTCGAAGACGCTGCAGAATAAGTTGAAGGAATACTCGAACGCTACTTCGTCGGTGGAATAGCGATGCGCCTTAAGACGAAGCTGGTGCTGGCGGCGACCGGTCTGACGTTCGCGATCGTGCTGGTGTTGTCGGCGCTCTTCGTGGGCGAGCTGCTGCGCCAGAGGATCGAACAGACGGCAGCTGCCAATGACGTTCTGGCGCGGGAGGTTCTGCTGATCACGCGGCAGGCTCTGGAGACGGGGCTGCGCGCGAATCCTCCATCCAACCGGAGCGATGAGGCTCTGGAGGCTGCGGTCAAGGATGCCCTGCAGAATTCGGAGGCGCTGACCGATGTGATGAATGGGATCGTGCGCTACTCGCCGATCGTGCAGGATGTCAGCGTGACGGACGCTCGCGGCGTGACGCTGGTGAGTACGGACCCGGATGAGATAGGCCAGCCAGCAGGCCGCAGGGTGAATCTTGAAGCCCTGCGCTATGGTAGCGTTGCGGCCCAGGCAAGACAGGTCTTCGGCAAGCCGCAGGTGCTGGACACGTCGCAGTCACTGGACAGGAATAATGAGACGTTTTTGATCGTGCATGTGGGGGCGCGGTCGACCTTTCTACGGAACTCCTACGAACCGTGGCTTCAGGCCGCACTGGTCTTCGCTCTGCTCGCGGCCCTGGCAGCGATGATAGCCGCGGCGCTACTGGCGAACCTGGCGCTACGTCCCATTGAGGAGATCTCGAGAAAGCTTGAGATGCTGACGATGCCGGCAGGTGAAGCATCGGCTCCAGACAATCGGATGCTGGGGAGCGGAGACGCGATGGTGCGGGCAGCGAGGTCGATCGACTTGCTGGGCGAGCAGATGCGAACGAAGGAGGCGGGATATACCGCGCTGCAGGCGAATCTGAACCAGGTGCTGGATACGCTGCGGGATGGAATCCTGCTGTTTACCGCGGATCATCGGGCGGTGATGGTCTCCGATGCGGTGGCCTACTTTTTGAACCGGCCAGAGGGTGTGTTGGTGGGCAGGCAACTGGAGGAGATATTCGATAAGCAGACGGCGCTGGGAGCGGCGGTTCTCGATGCGGTGGCAGGTGGTGAAGCGACGATTGTCGAGAACGTGACGCTCGAAGATGGCCGGCAGGTGCAGATATCGCTCGATCGGATCGACGATGGGATGGGCGGGAGCAATATGGGGACATTGCTGACGCTGCGGGACACGGAGTCGGCGATGCAGATTGGGCAGGAGCTCGAAGTCGCGCGCAGGCTGGCGGCGATTGGACGTCTGACCGCTGGCGTTGGGCATGAGGTAAAGAACCCGATCAACGCAATGGTGGTGCATCTTGAGTTGCTGCGTAGCAAGCTGGCGGCCGGGGGCAGCGAGTCCTTTAACGGAGCGCAGCGACATGTGGACATTCTGACGGGCGAGATGCAGCGGCTCGACCGGGTTGTGCAGACTCTTGCCGACTTCTCCCGCCCAATGGAGGTGAAGCTGCGAGAGCAGGATCTGCGTCACGTGATGGGAACTGTAATGGAGCTGACGGCGGCGGAGATGCAGGAGAACGGCGTTACCGTGACGGTGGAGGCTCCGCCCGAGCCGCTGATGGTGCGGGTGGATGGAGAGCTGATCCGGCAGGCGCTGCTGAACCTGCTGTTGAATGGAATGCAGGCGATGCCGGACGGAGGTGCGATGCGGGTTGTGTTGTATCGCGACCACCAGTTTGCCGTGGCCGAGGTGCAGGACGAGGGAGTGGGTATACCAACCGAGGTGTTACCGCGTATCTTCGAGTTGTACTTCACAACCAAGCCGAAGGGCAGCGGGATCGGCCTGGCAATGACCTACCGCATCCTGCAGTTGCACGGCGGAGCTTTGGACGTGCGGTCGAATGCCGATCCGCAGTCCCCGAATCGTGGAACGACATTTGCGGTTCGGCTGCCGATCGTGGCAGGTGCGGTGGTGGCTGATGTTCGCAAGGCCGTTGATGCTGGTGGCAACAGGAAGGGAATGGGGGAGCGGGTTTGATTCGGCAGAGCTACGGAATGCGAAGGCTGGGAGTGACACTGCTGAGTGCAGGATTGACGTGTGTCCTGAGCGGCTGCAGGCATAAGACGCATCTAGCCCCGCTGCCCCAGATCCTTGCACCGGTAGAGCTGGCGGATGTTCCGCGGCCGGAGAATCAGCCGATGATTGAGCCGCCTGAGGTCAAGCTGCCACCGATGCCTATTGCGGCGGCTGGGGCTCACCCGCGACGGGAACGAAAGAGGCCGAAGATTGTGGCTGCGGTTCCAGTTCCTGCGGCTCCGGCTGAGTCGGAGCCGCAGCAAGAGGTATCGGCGATCGGCTCGCTCTCGACGGGTGGGGACTCGAGCCCGAGATCGCAGCAGGAGGCCGCAGAGATGATCGCCGCGATCGAGAAGCGGCTGAACGGGCTGCCGTCGCAGACCGCCGAAGCTCAGAAGACGCAGATCAGCAAGATAAAGAACTTCCAGAAGCAGGCACAGGACGCATTGACCTCAGGCGATATCGAAGGCGCCAAGACGCTGGCAACGAAGGCAAAGCTGTTGCTGGACGACCTGGAGCAGCAATAACGGCCTGCTTGCGCCGGCCGTTATCGGTGGAAGCGAGGGGAGTCTAAGCGTTGGCTCCGTGGCACTTCTTATATTTCTTGCCTGAGCCGCAGTAGCACTCATCGTTGCGCCCGATCTTTTCGCCGGCCCGGCGTGGAGCTGACCCGTCGGTTGAGGCATCGCCGCCTGCGGCGTGGGCGTGCTGAAGTTCGCGCTGCTTCTTCTTCTGAAACTCGCGCTCAAGGGCGTCGATGGTAGTCGAGGGCGAGCGTGTGTGGATGGGGATTGGCGGATGTTGTGGCTGTTCCGCCTCCTGAACGGGGTGTGGTGGCAGCAACGGCGCGTTGGGCGGTGGGCTTGCTGTCAGGCGCGGAAGCTGATCGAGGCTTTCGATAGGCGTGCCGTCTGGGCCGATGATCTGCATGCGGAAGAGATGGCGAGCGGTGTCCTCCTGGAAGCGGAGCATCATGCCCTCGAACATCTCGAAGGACTCCTTCTTGTAGGCGACGAGCGGGTCTTGCTGAGCGTAGCCACGGAGGCCGATGCCCTCCTTGAGGTGGTCCATCTGAAGGAGGTGGTCTTTCCAGAGGCCGTCGAGGACCGAAAGCATGACCACGCGCTCGTGGTAGCGCATGGTTGGGGCGCCGAGGATCTGCTCCTTAACGTCGTAACGGGCGCGAAGCTTCTCGAAGATGGTCTCGCCTAGTTCGTGACGGTTGACATGGGTGATGTTGATCTCGTTTTCGAGGTGGGCGCCGAAGAGGTCATAGAGCTGCGAGAAGAGCGGTTCGGTCTTCCACTCGTCGGGGTGGGCCTTCTCGGGGGCGTTCTCGTCGAGCACGTTGGAGAGGATGGTCGAGAGGTAGTCGTCGGTGATGAGCTGCTTCTGGTCGACGCCTTCCATGAGCTGGCGGCGGAGACCGTAGACGGCCTCACGCTGTTTGTTCATGACGTCGTCGTACTCGAGGACGTGTTTGCGGGACTCAAAGTTCTGCGTCTCGACGGCTTTCTGGGCCTTCTCGATGCGGTTGGTAATCATGCGGCTCTCGATGGGCACGCCCTCTTCCATGCCGAGGCGCTGGAGAAGGGTAGAGACCCACTCGCGAGCGAAGATGCGCATGAGGTCATCTTCGAGCGAGAGATAGAAGCGGCTGGCTCCGGGGTCGCCCTGACGGCCGGCGCGTCCGCGAAGCTGGTTGTCGACGCGGCGGGACTCGTGGCGCTCGGTGCCGATGATGTGGAGGCCTCCGGCGGCGACGACGGCCTCGTGCTCCTTCTGCGCTGCAGCAGAATGAGCAGCGAGGGTGGTGTCCCAGGCTTCAAGTGTCGACTCGAACTCCTGCCCCTGGTAGTAGAAACGGAACATGCCGGGCCCAGCGACGGGCGAGATGGCTCCTTCGGCTGCGGAGACGGCGCGGGCCAGATTCTTGCGAACCATTTCCTGGCGGGCGAGGAAGTCAGGGTTGCCGCCGAGCAGGATGTCGGTTCCACGGCCTGCCATGTTGGTCGCAATGGTGACCATTCCGAGGCGGCCTGCCTGGGCCACGATCTCCGCTTCCTTCTCGTGGAACTTGGCGTTGAGGACGACGTGGCGGACGCCCTTGCGCTTGAGGATCTCAGAGAGAAGCTCAGACTTCTCGATGCTCGTGGTTCCGACGAGAGCCGGCTGACGCTCTTCGTGCAGGCGGGCGATCTCGTCGGCGACGGCGAAGTACTTCTCCTTCGCGGTGCGGTAGACGACGTCCGAGTTCTCGATGCGGAGCATCTTCCGGTTGGTCGGAATAACGACGATGTCGAGCTTGTAGATCTTGTCGAACTCGGCTGCTTCTGTTTCTGCAGTGCCTGTCATTCCGCTTAGTTTTTTGTACATGCGGAAGTAGTTCTGGAAGGTGATGGTCGCGAGGGTCTGGTCTTCCTTGCGGACGGCGACGCCTTCCTTCGCCTCGACGGCCTGATGGAGTCCATCCGACCAGCGGCGGCCGGGCATGAGGCGGCCGGTGAACTCGTCGACGATGATGACCTCGCCGTCCTTGACGACGTACTCGACGTCGCGCTTGTAGAGAGAGTGAGCTTTGACGGCCACTTCGACGTGGTGCTTGAGGTCCCAGTTCTCGGGGTCGGCGATGTTGCCTATGCCGAGCAGCTTTTCGATCTTCTCCCATCCCTCGTCGGTAATGGTGATGGAGCGGGTCTTTTCATCGACGACGTAATCGCCTGTCCAGATTTTGGTCTCGACGGTTTCGATGAGCTCACCCTTCTCCAGCTCCGGAATGATGACGTTGACGCGGACGTACTTGTCGGTGGTCTGGTCGGTGGGGCCGGAGATGATGAGCGGGGTGCGGGCCTCGTCGATGAGGATGGAGTCGACTTCGTCGACGATGCAGTAGTAGTGGCCGCGCTGGACCTGGTCGGCGAGCTCGAACTTCATGTTGTCGCGCAGGTAGTCGAAGCCGAACTCGTTGTTGGTGCCGTAGGTGATGTCTGAGCCGTAGGCGGCGCGGCGCTGGGCGTCGTCGAGGTCGTGGACGATGACGCCGACGGTGAGGCCGAGGAAGCCGTAGATCTTGCCCATCCACTCGGCGTCGCGCTTGGCGAGGTAGTCGTTGACTGTGACGACGTGGACGCCGCGGCCGGCGAGGGCGTTGAGGTAGCAGGGAAGCGTGGCGACGAGGGTCTTACCTTCGCCGGTCTTCATCTCGGAGATCTTGCCGGAATGGAGAACTATGCCTCCGATGAGCTGTACGTCGAAGTGGCGCATGCCGACGGAACGCTTGCCAGCTTCGCGGACGACGGCGAAGGCCTCGGGGAGGATCTCGTCGAGGGCCTCCTTCTCGGCGGCGTTGATTGCGTCAAGGTTCTCGGGCGAACGGTCGGTGAGGTCGAATTTGGCGCGGGCGTCGTCGATGCGCTGGCGGAACTCAGCGGTCTTGGCGCGGAGTTGGTCGTCGGAGAGGGCTTGGATGGTGGGCTCGAGGGCGTTGATCTCGGCGACGATGGGCATCAGGCGCTTTACGGCGCGCTCGTTGCTGGTTCCAAAGACTTTCGCTATGACTGTGTTGATCAAAACCGGTGTCCTTCGTGGGCGCAATTCGACTCACTATCTAGTGTAAACGGTCTGCGTCACGATGGTGTGGTGAGGGTGTGAAGAGCAGTGGGTAAGACAACGGATTTGCCGCGCACTGGGCGAAGAGTGCTTCAAAGTTGCTCCCGGCTGGAGAGTGCGAACAAAACGCTTGGGTTATCCGATTGGTTTGTGATACCGTCGTGGCCACTCTGGGAAAGCTCAGCTATGGCGACCAGCGTCAAGGATATCGATTCAGGGTGCGGTCTGCGGCGCGAACTCAGTGTTCGCGATCTGACGCTGTTCGGGATTGTCTGCATCGCAGGGCCGCGATGGATTCCGGCTGCGGCGCATGCGGGGCCTGGAAGCGTGACGTTGTGGCTACTGGCTGGTTTGCTCCTCGGCGCTCCGCTCGCGGTGGCGGTCGCTGCCTTGATGACGAAGTATCCCGAGCCGGGGGGGCTGTACTCCTGGACTCGGAATGACTTTGGGCCCGCGCACGGCTTTCTCGCGTTCTGGGTGTACTGGGTGGGGATGGCGTTCTGGTTTCCGGGAGCGGCGGTCTTCTACCTGAGCTCGACTGCTTACACGTTCGGCCCGGCCTATGCGCACCTTGCCGACAACCGCGCGTTTATCATCTGCGGATCGCTTGCAGCGATCTGGATTGCCCTTGGCAGCAATCTCGTTGGGTTGAAGACGGGCAAGTGGACGGAGAACTTTGGAGCGATCGCGGTCGCGCTGCTTGGAGCAATTCTGATCGTGGCTGCCGCGGTGAGCTGGAGCCGCCATGGTTCCGTTACGCCGATTCATCTGGCTCCGAAGATGGACTGGAGCACGGCGACCTTCTGGGCGGCGATTGCATACGGAGTTTCGGGGGCGGAGTATTTCGGAATGATGAGCGCCGAAATCCGTTCGCCCGAGCGGACGGTGAAGCCTGCCATATGGCTGGCTACAGCGTTTGCCGTGGTCTTTTATGCGGCAGCTACACTGGCGATGCTGGTTCTGTTGAGGCCGGAGGCGATCAGCGAGATCAGCGGCATCGCCAGTGGTGGGGAGGCAGTCTCGCGGGTGTTTGGTGCGCCGTGGATTTCCGCTGTAATCGGCTTGTTGGTGCTTACCCATGCGTTCGGCGCGTTTGGCGGGATAGGAACCGCCGTTTCGAGGATGCCGTTTGCCGCAGGAACCGATCGGCTACTGCCTGATGCGTTCGGGCGCGTTCATTCACGGTGGCACACGCCACATGTAGCGCTGTTGACTCTGGGAGTGGTGTCGTCGGTGCTCCTTCTGCTGGCGCAGTTGGGCGACACGATGCGGGTGGCATACCAGGAGATTGTTTCGCTGACTCTGATTGGTGGCTTTCTCCCGTATGTCTATATCTTCATCAGCGCATGGAAGGCGGGGCGGAGAGCGGCCGCGGGCACCGGCCTGGGGGTAACTGCCTTCTGCCTGGTGTGCAGCGTGATGCCGACGTCACAGGTCAGCAATGTGTGGCTGTTTGAGGGCAAGCTGGTTGCGGGGACGGTGGTGATGATTGGCTCCGGCTTGCTGCTATATTCCCGGGGCAGGGCCAAAGCGCGCAAGAGTGTTGCTGAGGCGGCGTGACCGGGTTTGCCGGGGCGCACTTGAGCCTGGATGCTAGTGTCCCATCGCTTCGGGATCAGGTTTTGCTCCCTTGCTGGGCAGACGCATGATGAAGGGAAGAGGCGTCAGGCAGAAAATGACGACAGAGAGGATGCAGAAGGCATTCTGATAGCTAAGCATGGATGCCTGACGAAGCATCTCCTGGTAGGCATGGCCGATGGCCATCTGCGATGCAGAGGCGGCGGACATGCCACCGTTGATGAGCATCTCTCGTATGCGGTTCATGTAGAGCCGATACGGGACACTGCCAGGAACAGCATGCGCCGCGAGGGTTGTCTGGTAGACCTGCGAGGAGCGCGCGAGGTAGGTCGTCAGCAGAGCGGTGCCTGCACTGCCGCCTAGATTGCGGGCGAAATTGGACAGGCTGGAGATCTGATTGGATTTGCTCGACGGAACTCCGACGTAGTTGAGCGTGCTGATGGGAATGAATATGAAGGGAAGTCCGATGACCTGCAGCATGCGCCAGAACGTGACTGTTCCGAAGCTGCTCGTGAGATCTAGCCGGGTGAGGTTGTAGATGCCGCATGCCGTGGCAATGTAGCCGAGGCAGACCATAATGCGGGGGTCGAACTTGCCCAGGCTTCGGCCAGCGACGAACATCATCACCATCATCATGAAGCCGGCGGGAGAGAGGACCATGCCGGCGCGCTCGGCGGTGTAGCCGAGGAGGACCTGCACGTATTGTGGGATGAGGACGGTGGTGCCGAAGAGCACCATTCCCAGGATGAGTTGCAGGAAGACGGCGGTGCCGAAGTTTCGGTTCTTCAGGAGCTTCAGATCGACGATGGGGTCAGAGTGGTTCCACTCCCAGACCGCGAAGACGATCAGGGTGACAACGGCGAGAGTTGCGAAAAGGCGGATCATCGGGTCGCCAAACCAATCCTTTTCCTGACCCTTGTCGAGGGTGAACTCGAGGCAACCTACGCCGAGGGCAACGAGTCCCAGGCCCATGAAGTCGATCTTCTCGTGTTTGGCCTGCTCTCTACGCAGCTTGAGGTGTGGAGGATCTTCGACCATGCGGTTGCTCAGGTAGAGCGAGAGCAGCCCGACGGGAAGGTTGATGAAGAAGATCCAGTGCCAGTTGAAGTTGTCCGTGATCCAGCCGCCGAGCGTTGGGCCGATGGCGGGCGCGACGACGACAGCCATTCCGTAGAGGGCGAAGGCCTGCCCGCGCTTTTCGATGGGGAAGGTGTCGGCGAGAATAGCCTGCTCGCTGGGGGCAAGGCCGCCGCCGCCGGCTCCCTGCAGGATTCTCGCGAAGACGAGCATGGGAAGCGTCTGCGCGATGCCGCATAGCAGGGAGCAAACGGTGAACAGCGCGACGCAGGTCATGTAGAAGCGCTTGCGGCCGTATCGGTTGGAGAGCCATCCGGAGATAGGCAGCACGATGGCACTCGAGACGAGGTAGCTGGTGAGGACCCAGGTGGCTTCTTCCTGGCTGGCTCCGAGCGTGCCTGCCATGTGCGGAAGCGCAACGTTGGCGATGGAGGTATCAAGGACCTCCATGAAGGTAGCGAGAGTAACGGTCAGCGCGACCAGCCATGGATTGTGATGCGGCTTCCATGCCGGTGGTGTAAACGCGGGGGCTGTTGCGGTCGCTGCCATATCAGTCTCCTGATATAATATCAGGAGACTGATATTCTCAAATGGCACACAACGAGAAAAGACAGGACAGAAGGCAGCAGTCCAGGCACACGATCCTGCTGATGAAGCGGATCTTGATTCACCTCCGTGGCCAGATGGATGAGCTTCTGCGTCCGCAGGGCGTGACGACAGCGCAACTCCAGATGCTTCGCGCGATTCAAGCCTCGCCCGGTAGTTCCGGGGCGCAGCTCGCGCGAGAGTGTTATGTGACTCCGCAATCGGCGCAGGCACTTATCAAGCAACTGGAAAGTCGTGGGCTTATTGTTCGCGGCAAAGATGCCGTGAACGACCGTATCGTGACGGCGCGGGCCACTCCCGCCGGAGAGTGCCTGATGGCTTCTGCGGAGGCGTCGGCGGAGGATCTTCTGCAGAAGGTGTGGAAGGGGATCTCAGAAAGCGATATTGAGAGGTTGAATTCGTTATTGGAGCAGTGTCTGAAGAATATCGGAGGGGATACTTCGCGGGCGCAGTAGTTACCGGGCTTTGGAATGAAAGACGGTGCGATTGATGTCGGGCCAAAACTCCTTGAAGAGGAAGGTGCCTGCATCCAGGCCGACGTTGGTTCCCCATTTCCCAGCAGTGTTGCCGAAGGTCCGCTCCTTTGACGGGTAGTAAAGGTTCGAGATACCGGCAGCGGCTCCGGCACCTATGACTTCTCCCGCGTTGAACGTCCGCGTGCCGTCGTCTTTCCGGGTGATGACGACGCGGCTGAGGGAGTAGCCGGCGCGCTTGAGAAAGCCGCCACGTCCCAGAGTGTAGTAACGGGTGTCTTCGTGCGCAATCGCGGGCACGATGAACTCCACAAAGTAGTTCTCGCTTGTCTGGTCGACAAAGGTGTGCCAGAAGTAGCGGCCATAGCCAGCGGCGCCCTGGCGGAACTCGGGATACTGATTGGTTGCCATCGCCTCGGCTGCAAGCAGGCCGGAGAAGATAATGCCTGAGTAGTCGAAGGAATCCTGGCTGGCGGTGACGAACTTCTCCTTGACTGTTTGGGGCGGTAGCTGGGTGAATGTGCTTACGGCGCGGAAGTTCGGGATGATGAAGAGGATGCGCTTGGTCTGCTGGACCGCCAGTGGGTCAGAGGTTGAGCTGGCCTGGCTGTTCGTCTGAAGCTGCGATGTTTGACTGGATGACGAGGAGCCGCGGGGATCCTCGTTGAGCGTCGCGACGATATCGGGGGAGTCGGGGAGAGACGTCGGGGTGGTTTGCGCGTGGCCCGTAGTACAGAAGAGCGAACAACAAACGAACAGAGTGGCGTACAGAACAGACCTTGAGAAAGAATTTTCCATAGATAGAAAGAGTAGCCGCAGACGAAGTCGCGCTCCATGAGTAGATTTGTCACCAGGCATTCATGATTCAAAAAGAAAGAAATAGCTCCGAGAGCGCGCTCCTTTCTCCACTTATCCAGTAGGACCCATGTGATGCGCATTTGTTTGCATGCGGTTGTAAAACTTAAAAAGAGCCATTTATTTTGTGGCCTGAAAGCGGAGACGGACGTAGTCGGCTGTCCAGTTGCCGTCTCTATCGTACAGGATGGGCTTGAGCAGGCTGACGGTCCGCTCGATGGCAGCGGTTCGATCTGCGGGAGCAAGGCGGTCGAGGACACCGTTACGGAAGGTGTTGAGCCAGGTGGCCATAGGGTCGGCTCCATCGGGGCCTGCGGGGAGCGGCGTGGGACGCGGAATGAGGTCGATGGACTGAACCGTGAATCCGGCCGCCTCGAGCATGCGACGGTAGACGGCCGGCGCAGGATAGAAGGATTCGCTGTGGGCTTCGGCGTCGATGGCGAAGGGCGCGAGAACGGCCCGTAGCGCGGTGCGGATGGCGGCAATGTTGCCCTGGCCGCCCATCTCGGCGACGAAGCGGCCGCCGGGGAGTAGCGCGCGGTGAATGCAGGCGAGCGCGGCGGGATGCTTTGGAGCTGGAAGCCAGTGAAGCGCGGCGTTGGAGAAGACAGCATCGAACTCCTGCTGGAAGGGAAGCGCGTCGATGCTGCACTGCTCGACGTGGAGGTGACGCTCGCGAGCGGCGGCGAGCATGGCGGATGAGTTGTCGACACCGGTAACGAGAGCCCCTGTCGCGGCGATCTGCTCTGTCAGGGCGCCGTCTCCGCAACCGAGGTCGAGAATGCGCTCTCCGGCTTGGGGGGCGAGGAGCGCGACGACGTCGGCGGCCAGGGTGGCGACGAAGCGTCCGCTGGCGGCGTAGGCCTGGGCGTTCCATATCTGGCCGGCGGGTGCCTGTACAGGAGATTGGTTTGTCATGTGTTGATTGTCTCCTCATGGGGCCAGGCAGGCGAGGAAGATAAGGATTTTCTTTCGGATGGATAAGGGGATGGCCTAGCGGCTCAGAAGATGCTGAAGGACGACGGCCTCGTTGTGCTGCTGGTCCTTTGCGCCATAGAGCAGTGTGACTGTGCCTCCCGCTATGGCCTGTTGCAAGGTCGCTAACGGTCCGCCGTTGTGCTTAAGCTCGGCGTGGTAACGGCTCTTGAATTCAGTCCATTTGGCTGGATCGTGAGCAAACCACTTTCGAAGTTCATTGCTTGGAGCAACGTCCTTGAGCCACAGATCCACGCGGGCCTTTTCTTTCGAGAGGCCTCGTGGCCAGAGCCGGTCAACAAGAATTCGGGTTCCGTCGTCCTCGGCGGGCTCATCGTACACGCGCTTGATCTTTAGTTTCATCCCGGTCGTATGCTGCTGCTAGGTGCCGTAACCGCGGTGCTCCATTGCGCGGAGCGCCTGGGAAGTGGGCCAGGAGATGGTGAGCAGGAATGCGGAGTCCTGGGCTGCTTCTACCTCGTGCTTGATGGATGCCCCCAGGGTGACGAGACTGCCTGCCGGTAGCTCGTGACTCTTCCCCTGCGCGGTGAAACGAATCTGTCCCTTGAGCACCTGCACCGAGAGAGTGCCGTCGGCGTGGTGTTCTTTCATCTTCGAGGACTTTTCCATCGTAATGAGTAGTGTTCTGAAGTCTGACTTTTTGAAGAGAGTCTTGGCATAGTGGCCAGATTGCCACGGTTTTTTCTTTTCGGAGTCGGCGATCTCGCGCATGAGATCGAATTGGGCGAAGTCGTCGATCATAGTGCCATCGTTTGAGGTCGTCATTGTCGAAGCTCCTTAACCGCGCAACATGATATCCCTAACCCGACATCGGAGGCGACTTTAGCGCTGAGGGAGAGCCTCAGCCGTGGAGTTGCATATACTTTGATGTGGCTCGTGATCTTCGGATGGGCGAGCGGAATGAGTCGATTTTCAGGAGTGGATTGCGATGGCGGAGATAGCAGCGGCGGTTGAGTTTGCGAGGAAAAATGAAGCGCGCTTTGTGGAAGAGCTGAAGGCGCTGCTGCGAATCCCGTCTGTGTCAACCCTGCCTGAGCATGCGGGCGATGTGAGGCGAGCGGCGGAGTTTGTTGCCGCAGAGCTGAAGCGGATTGGCATGGAGAATGTTCGGCTGATTGAGACGGCCTCGGTGGAGCATCCGGGCGGGCATCCGCTGGTGTATGCGGACTGGCTCCGTGCAGGGGCTGCGGCTCCCACGGTGCTCTGCTACGGGCACTACGACGTGCAGCCGGCCGAGCCGCTCGATGAGTGGAAGTCGCCGCCGTTTGAGCCGACGGAGCGCAATGGGAACCTTTATGCGCGCGGCGCCGTCGATGACAAGGGGCAGATGTGGATGCATGTGAAGGCGCTTGAGTCGCTGTTTGCTGCGTGCAATGGGCGGCTGCCGGTGAATGTCCGGGTGATCGTCGAGGGCGAAGAAGAGGTGGGTGGCGAGGGGATTGCCCAGTTCGTTCGCAAGCATGGGGATCAGTTGAGGGCCGATGTTGCCCTAGTGAGCGATACGGAGATGTTTGCGCCGGAGATGCCGACGTTGTGCGTCGGGCTGCGCGGAATGATCTACACGGAGATTGAGGTACGGGGTGCGCGGACCGACCTGCACTCGGGGATGTATGGCGGAGCGGCGCCGAACCCGTTTGTTGCACTGGCGCAGATTATTGCGAAGCTGAAGGACCCGGAAGGGAAGATTCTGATTCCAGGGTTCTACGACAAGGTCGAGAAGCCGACAGCGGACGAGTTGAAGGCGTGGAAGGCCCTGCCGTTCGATGAGGAACACTACCGGCGGACAGAGGTGGGTTCGAAGGAGCTGACCGGCGAGCCAGGATATAGCGTGCTGGAGCGCACATGGGCGAGGCCGACGCTGGACGTGCATGGAATGCCAGGCGGATTCATCGGCGCAGGTGCGAAGACGGTGATTCCCGCGCGGGCGCTGGCGAAGGTGAGCATGCGGCTGGTTCCGGATATGACTCCGGCGGAAAGCTTTGCAAAGTATAAGGCGTACGTGGAGTCGATCGTGCCCAAGGGGGTGGAGGTCGAGGTGCGGATGATCCATTCGGGCGACCCTATCGTTGTGAGCACGGACAACCAGTTCGTGAAGGCTTCGACCGGAGCGATGCGCGAGGTTTTCGGCAAAGATACGGTCTATGTGCGTGGCGGCGGGTCGATCCCCATTGTGGGCGACTTTGTGCGCGAGCTGAAGATTCCGACAGTGATGATGGGCTTTGGGCTGCCGGACGACAATCTTCATGCACCGAATGAGAAGTTCAATCTGGCAAACTTTCATCGTGGGATCGAGTCGATCGTTCGATTCTTCGGCAATGTGGGAGCGTGATGGTCTGGCGGGTTCCGTCGGAGATTGACGGGTATGTGCTGGCCGGGGGCAAGAGCTCGCGCATGGGCTGCGACAAGGCTCTGCTGGAGTTCGCGGGCAAGCCGTTGGTGCTGCACGCGGTCGTAAAGCTGCGGCGGATATGCACGGACGTGCACATTCTTGGCAACAGGCCTGAGCTGGACATCTACGCCCCCATGGTGCCCGACCTGCGCGAAGGGGTTGGGCCTTTAGGCGGCATCGAGACGGCGTTTGCGCATTCCCGGCGTGACTGGTTGCTATTCATGCCGGTGGATATGCCATTTCTGCCTTCCTCCTTCCTTGATCAGTGGGTGAGAATGGTCGTTGCCGATGCTAGCAGAGGTGCGCGGGTAGCTATGTTTACCGTAGATGACGTGCCGCAGCCTGCCCTATGCCTGCTGCACCGGGAGGTTGGTCCTTACGTATACCGTGCCGCTGAGGAAAGAAAGTACACGTTGTTACCTGTGCTTGAGGGGGCAGCCAAAGAGTTGGCCGGGCAACAGGGAGTTCCTCTGGGCAGGGTACTGCTCAATCTGCCGTGGGGTGAGCGAGGGATGTTTTCGATCACACCAGGAGCAGGCGAGCGCGAATCGTGGTGGACTCCGACAGAGGTTCAGCAGGCGGCGAAGCATCTCTGGTTTGCGAACCTGAATACGCCGGAGGAGTTTGCGGAAGCGAAGCAACGTTTGGATGCACTGGATACTTAGCGCGTTGCGCTTGTTTGCGATGTCTTGTGAGAATAGACGGAAAATAGGTAATGACGAGGACCGAAGATGGCCGAGCCAAACCAAGCGGCTAAAGAACCCCAGGATCCGCACCAAAACAGAAAGCCTGATGTCGCGGAGAAAGTCGACGCGACGCGCCCCGCCAATGGTGCCGGCGATGCAAATACGCTGCTGACTGCGGATGTGTCGGCCGATGTCGCGCCCGCGGTTGGGGAGTTTATGGATCAGGCGGCCCAGCAGAATGAGGCCGCCGCCGAAGCCGTGCCGGACGTTAGGAACAGGCCCGGGCCCTATATTTCCTTTGAGCACGTTTATAAGTCGTTTGGCCGGGTTGTGGTGCTCGAAGATGTGAGCTTCTGTGTTCTGCCCGGGGAGACGCTGTGCATTTTGGGACGAAGCGGCGTTGGCAAGTCTGTCTCGCTGCAGATGCTCATGGGTTTTCTGAGAGCGGATAAAGGAAGAATCCGGGTAGCCGGTGAGGACATCTGCGGTTTCAGCGATCGGGAGATGCAGGCCGTTCGGCGCAAGGTGACGATGGTTTTCCAGAATGGTGCGCTGTTTGACTCGATCACGGTGGGTGAGAACGTGGCCTTTCCCCTTCGCGAACGTGGGGAACTGGCCGAAGACCAGATCCTGCAAGTGGTCAAGGGGCTCCTTGAGATGGTTGGCGTTGCCGGGATGGAGGACCTACTGCCGTCGGATTTATCGACAGGGATGAAGCGCTCAGTGGCCATTGCCCGGGCCCTGGCGGCTCAGCCGGAGGCCGTGCTTTACGATGAGCCCACGACCATGGTCGATCCCTTGATGGCGCACCTGTTAGGAGACCTGATTGAGCGGTTGAAGCGGCAACTCCACCTCACCAGCATTGTCGTAACCCACGATATGCGGTTAGCCAAGAAGCTCGCGGACAGGGTTGTGTTTCTGCACCAGGGAAGGGCACATTTCTTCGGGACGATGGAAGAGATGGAGAAGAGCGTCGACCCTGTCCTGCAGGAGTTTCTCGCACTTGACGAACTCGTGATGCCAGCCTGATTTGGCGGAAACAGTGCTGTTGATGCCACCAAAGTTGTATCGAATTCGTTGCAAATTCACAGGCATGTGCCGTAGTGGATCAATTAGCTTCCTCTTAGGTGAATTTGTGAGTTGAATGGTTGTCATGCCGTGCTCGGGCACGTATTCTGCAATTGGAACCTCGGGCCATGCCTTTCGGGAATAAAGCGATAAGAATTCGATTGATAGCCCCTGTTTTCACTGCTGTAGCTGTTTTCTTTTGATTGGGAGCGACTGCTGAGCAGGTTGCATGCATCGTACTAATCATTGAGTCCCTGGGAAAAATTGGTTGAGAGGCGTTCGCGATGGCGACACCGGACTATCTACAGCAGGTCATAATCTCTGGCAGAAGGCGGGCGGCCCAGACCCGCACCTACTCAACTCGTTTTGGCATCTTTAGACGCCCCTCGGTGACTAGCCTGGTGTGGGCGTCGCTGGACATGCTCACGGTGTTGGTAGCAGGTATTCTGGCTCTCTGGCTCCATGAGATGATGCCGGGCGCGGTCCCTGCTCTCTATGCTGTTCCGCACCTGATCCACACGTCACCTCACCTCCTGATGTTCTACTTTGCATGGTTTGCCGTGTGTGTGTGCTTCTTCACGCGTTCCTATGGGTTGTATGGTCCCATACAGAATCGCGGCGGACTCCACGAGCAGCGGATGACGATCCAGGCGTCGCTTACGGCGGGCTTACTGCTCTGCGGGACGTTGTATCTGTCAAATGGCACAGATATCTCACGTGCTGTCGTTGCGTTGATGGTTGTATTTTCGACGGTGCTGCTGTGCGTTCGCAGAGGCGTATGGCGAGCCACCTACTATCGCCGCTGCCGTGCGGGCATCGAGACACGCAATGTCCTCATTGTTGGGGCGGGACGTGTCGCGCAAGCTCTGCGCAATCATCTGGACTCACTGCACCATCTTGGATTCCGCTTCAAAGGGTTCGTTGCGTTGACGGAGCGGGAAGCCGAGTCGGGCGATGCGGACGTGATCGGCGATGTGCGCAACTGCCTTTCGTTGGCAAGGTCGCTATTTGTCGATGAGATATTCTTCTCGGTTCCGGGTGACAAGAAGCTCGTCATCGGTATGGTGGAGGAGGCGCGCACGGCGGGCATCGACGTGCGAGTCGTACCAGACCTCTACGACGGTCTGGCGTGGAATGCGCCGGTCGAATACATCGGGCAGTTCCCGACGATTCCGCTTCATCGCCGTGAATTTCCCATCGGTTCGTTTTTGGTCAAGCGTGCTCTCGACATCACGTTCTCGACCCTGGCTCTGATCATTCTGTCGCCTGTGATGCTGGCCATTGCGACTGTGATCCGTCTGGAATCGAAGGGGCCGATCTTCTATCGTGCCCAGCGCATCGGGCGCAAAGGCAGGACCTTCTGCTGCTTCAAGTTCCGGACGATGGTGCAGAACGCCGACGTTTTGAAGTCGCAACTGGAGCATATGAACGAGCGCGACGGCGTCCTGTTCAAGATTGCCAACGATCCAAGGATTACCCGTATCGGGCGCCTGCTTCGCAAGTACTCTCTGGACGAGCTGCCGCAGTTTTACAACGTGCTGCTGGGAGATATGAGCCTGGTTGGGCCGCGCCCTCCGATGGCCAACGAAGTTGAGCAGTACGATCTCTCCCACCTTCGCCGGTTAGATGTGCTGCCGGGGATTACGGGGCTGTGGCAGGTTGAGGCGCGGCAGGATCCCTCGTTCGACAGCTACATCTCGCTCGATACGGCTTATGTGGATAACTGGAGCCTGTGGCTCGACATGAAGATTCTGGCCCGGACAGTGAGTGTGGTGTTGGGCGGCACAGGCACCTAGCGATAGACTAGGTGGGTGAAGATAGCGCTAGCGCAGATCAACCCGACGGTGGGGGACTTCGCCGGAAATAGAGACAGGATTCTTGAATACGCCGCTCGTGGGGCTGAGCTGGGAGCCGACCTCGTCGTGTTTCCTGAGCTCGCAGTTTGCGGATATCCTCCCGCAGACTTTCTCGAAAAGAGCACATTTGTCGCCAAGGCTGGGCACACGGTGGCCGAACTGGCTGAATGGACCAGGGCGCCCGGAAGACCATCAATCCTCTGCGGAACGGTAATGCCTACGAATGTGCCGGTGGGCAAGCAGGTTAAGAATGTTGCGGCGCTGCTCAGCGGCGGACGGGTGCGCTTTGTGCAGCAGAAGATGCTGCTGCCCTTCTACGATGTCTTCGATGAGCAGCGCTACTTCGAGCCCGCGGCGCACCAACAGTTGATCGAGATAGGGGAAAAGCCATTGGCCATCACGATCTGCGAGGATGCGTGGAACGACAAAGACTTCTGGCCGCGGCAGCTCTATCCCGTCGATCCTGTAGAGAGCCTCATGGAAGAGTGGCAGAAGGAGAGGGTGAAGGAGCAGAGAATTATCCTGAACATCTCGGCTTCGCCTTATTGGCACGGGAAGGCCCAGGTTCGCGAGGACATGCTGGCGGCGCTGGCTGAGCGGCACGGCGCCTATGTCATGATGGTGAACCAGGTCGGAGGGAATGACAGCCTGATCTTCGACGGCAGCTCTCTGGTGATCGGACCCGACGGCAAGGTTGCGGCGCGCGGGGCTTCATTCAAAGAAGACCTGGTCTTCTTCGACACGGATGCGCCTGCAGTTTCGGCTGCGAAGCCGTGGGATGAGACAGTGGCAACCTGGTCGGCTCTCGTTCTTGGAACGCGTGACTATGTGCGCAAATGCGGATTCAAGAAGGTGCTCGTTGGATTGAGCGGGGGAATCGACTCCGCGCTGGTGGCCGCGATCGCAGTCGAGGCTCTGGGAGTAGAAAATGTTGTTGGAATCGGCATGCCCAGCGAGTACTCGTCGCTTGGGTCGATTGCCGATGCGCGCAAGCTGGCGAAGAATCTCGGCATCCGCTTCGAACTTCTTCCGATTCACGAGGTCTTCGCGCAGTATCAACATGTGTTGAAGCCACTGTTCGCTGGTACACCATTCGGACTTGCCGAGGAGAACCTGCAGGCGAGAATCCGCGGCTCGCTTCTGATGGCGCTTTCGAACAAGTTTGGCGCGTTGGTGCTGACGACGGGCAACAAGAGCGAGATGTCGGTGGGGTACTGCACCCTGTACGGCGACATGGTGGGCGCTTTGGCGGTGATCGGCGACGTATTCAAAACACGGGTCTATTCGCTTAGCCGTTATGCCAACCGCGAGCGCGAGATTATTCCGCAGGCAACGCTGGAGAAGCCGCCCTCGGCTGAGCTGAGGCCGGAGCAGAAAGATAGCGACTCTTTGCCTCCGTACGACGTTCTGGATCCGATTCTCGATGCCTATGTGGAGCGGTACTGCTCCGCCGAGCAGATTGCCGAGGAGCAAAATCTGGATGTTGCTCTGGTACGGTCGGTGCAGAAGCTGGTGGAGCAGAGCGAGTACAAGCGCCAGCAGGCGGCGCCAGTTTTGAAGGTGACGCGAAAGTCTTTCGGAATGGGACGCCGGTTTCCCATTGCGGTCAAGGTTCAGGTGTAATACTGAGATGCCGTGCGCAGCGAGCGCATCGGCGAAGGGAAGGTCTCTCTTGAAGATTGGCAACGTAGTATTGGCGGCATGGACGGCTCTCAGCGTGACGACGATGGCTGGGGCCCAGACAGGTGCAGCAAACGGTGCAGCGGCGGCGCCCAAGGCGCAGCAGCCAGCGCCTTTGCAGTTGCAGAGCCTCGATCAAACGTCAAGGCCGGATCCTTTTCCTCCGGTCAATCAGAAGTACTTCACTGCGTCCTCGCCCACCGTAGACACGGTCAATGCGTTTCTGAAGGCGCTTTGGGGTTACGATCCTAACCGCATCTGGCGCGTTGAGGCGATTCAGGCGACGCAAGCTCCCAGTATTAGCAAGGTTGTCGTCTTTGTCACGGAGCGGACGCCAAACGCCAAGGTGCAGTCGACGGCTTTCTTTGTCACGCCTGACGGAAAGCATGCGATTGAACCACTCTCGGCGAGCGTGATTCCGTTCGGCGAGAAACCGTTTGTCGACGCACGCAAGACTCTCGAGGAGCGTGCTGATGGCGCTTATCGTGGGGCTGCCGGCAAAGACCTGTTGCTGGTTGAATTTGCTGATTTGCAGTGTCCGCATTGCAAAGAGGCCCAGTCAACGATGGATCAGCTGGCGAAGGACTTTCCTAACGCCCACATCATCTTCCAGAGCTTTCCTCTTGTTGAGGTTCATCCATTTGCCTTCAAGGCTGCGGCGTATGGTTACTGCATCAGCAAGCAGAAGAACGACGCATTCTTTTCCTTTTCCTCTGCGGTCTTCGACAACCAGGCGGGTCTGACGCCAGACACCGGCGATCAAACCCTGAAGGACGCAGTCACCAAGGCGGGGCTTGATCCGGCGGCGATTGACTCGTGCGCAGCGACTCAGGAGACAAAGGATAAGGTAAACGCTTCGATCAAGCTGGCTGAGGCCGTTGGCGTAGATCAGACGCCTATGCTGGCGGTTAATGGCCGCTTGTTGCCGCTCTCGCAAGTGGCTTACGAGACGCTGAAGAACATTATCTCGTACCAGGCTGTACAGGACGGCGTCACCGGCGCGGCGCCTGCGGCGGCAAGAATAGCCCCTACTCTGGGCAAATAGCCCAGGCTTGTTGGAGTAAGCGGCGGCGCATCGAGTCTTCGGTGCGCCGCTTTCTATGTCTGCGCGAGGTAGATGAAGCGGAGCAGGAAGAGAACAGCGAGGACGTACAACATCCAGTCCTTCTTAAAGGTCTTGCGAGCGCGTCCTGTCAGCAGTTGCAGGGCGGCGTAGCTGGTAAGGCCGAAGCTCAGGCCGTTGGCGATCGACCATGTCATCGGGATCGTGGTGACGGTCAGGAAGGCGGGGATGGCGATTCCTGGATCGTTCCACTCGATCTGGCTCAACCCGGTTACCATGAGTCCGCCCACAAGAATGAGGGCCGGCGAGGTAGCGAAGCTCGGAATGGCGCCGACCAGAGGGGCAATGAAGATCGAAAGGAAGAAGAGCAGGCCGGTCACAATGGCGGTGACGCCGGTACGGCCTCCTGCAGCGACGCCGGACGCGGATTCAACGTAGCTGGTGACGGTGCTTGTGCCGGCCAGCGAGCCGACGATCGTCGCCGTCGCATCAGCAAAAAAGATGCGGTTAAGGCGTGGAATCTTGTGGTCGGCGGTCAGCAAATTTGCACGTTGTGCCACAGCGACCAGGGTGCCGATGTTGTCAAAGAGATCGACGAAGAGGAAGACAAAGACGATCTCAAGGGCTCCGATATGCAACGCGCCATGCAGATCGAGATGAAACGCAGTCTGGCTCAATGAGGCAAGACTGTATCTTGTCGGCTGCCAGTGGACCTGGTGGCAAAGGATGCCGAGCAGCATCGTTCCCAGGACTCCGATGAGCATGGAGGCGCGGACGCGAAGAGTCTGCAGCACGGCAATCAGGAGCAAGCCGAAGATGGCGAGCGCTGTGTGTGGTGCGCGCAGGTTGCCTAGCGTCACAGTCGTAGCTGGGCTGGGCACGATGATTCCTGCATTGCGGAAGCCGATAAACGCTATGAAGAGTCCAATGCCTCCGGCGACGGCTGCATGAAGCTGATGCGGAATTGCGGCGACAAGAAGCTGCCGGATGCCTGAGAAGGTAAGCAGAAGAAAGATAACGCCGGAGAGAAAGACGGCTCCCAGGGCCGACTGCCAAGGGACTCCCATGCCCTTGACGACGGTATAGGTAAAGTAGGCGTTGAGGCCCATGCCAGGAGCGAGTGCGATGGGATAGTTGGCGAGCGCGCCCATCAGGATGCTGCCGAAGGCCGCGCAGAGGCAGGTCGCAGCGGTAACGGCAGCGATGGGCATGCCGGTCTCGTGCAGAATGGCCGGATTCACGAAGATGATGTAGGCCATCGTGATGAAGGTCGTGAAGCCGGCAAGAATCTCGGTACGCCAATTGGTTCCATGGGCGGAGAAGCCGAAGTAGTGTTCCAGGGGTTTGCGCATAGATAACGGCTGCTCTGTGAAAATGGATGTGATGTAAGGATTATCTACAGCATAGCGTGAGGGCTTCGATGACGGCAGATGAAATTAAGAAAGTACTGGGACTGGAACCGCATCCGCGCGAGGGAGGGTGGTTCAGGCGAACGTATGGCGCTGAAGAGTGGATTGCTGCAGAAGCGCTCGCGGATGGACGCTATCCGGGTAAACGTAGAACGGGAACTGCAATCTACTATCTACTTGAGCCTGGCACCTTCAGCGAGATGCATCGCCTTGGGTCTGATGAGTTGTTTCACTTTTATGCCGGAGACCCCGTCGAGATGCTGCAGCTTTTGCCGAGCGGGGGCGGGCGCACCGTGGCCATCGGCAATAATCTTGCGGCGGGCCAACGGCCGCAGGTCCTGGTGGAGCGAGGGGTCTGGCAGGGATCGCGGCTAGTGCGGGGCGGGCAATGGGCGCTGCTGGGGTGTACCGTGAGTCCGGGCTTTGAGTATGAGGACTACGAATCGGGAGAGCGAGCTTCCCTGAGCAGACAGTGGCCAGAATTTCGCGAGATGATTGCAACCTTGACGCGCCGCTGAATCCTCGGACCATTCGCTGCAGCCGTACATCGGTTGATTTTTATAATCTCAAAACATTTTTTGAGAAAAACTCAGAATGGTTTTGCATGTATGTCCGCTGTGAACATATGGATGGTAAAATCTCACACTAAGAATTTCGTACGGGTGCGAGTCTCCATTGATTCCAACAGGAGGCATAAATGCGTCCAGAACGAGTCATCGAGTCCCCGCCAAGTTTTCGACTTGATGTTCCACTGCATACACTGCTGACCCAGCCTGCTCCAGCGCAGCCCGGTTTGCGACCGGTTGGTGAGCCGCAGGAATTCCCCGATCCTATCTTTCCGCAGCATCCCGAACTGCTTGGACCAATTGACGATTCGGCAGATTGGCGGCCGCCTGAGAATCGCAAGTGGACGCCAGCGCAGATTTACTACGCGATGCAGGGATGGCTTTTCCCGTACATACGTTCCCGTGTAACCGCAGGGGATTTTCACCCGCTCATCGCCTACCTCTTCACTGAGTTCAAGTGCAACCTTGACTGTCACTATTGCTGGGCCTTCGACAACAAGGTCAAAGGCATGACCGAAGACACGGCAAAGCGCTCGATTGACTGGCTGCACAGCACGGGATGCCGGGTGCTCGCATATATGGGTGGGGAGCCGCTGTTGCGGCCCGACTTTATTCATCGAATTACTTACTACGCTGCGAAGAAGAGCTTCTGGATCTATCTGCCGACGAATGCCCGGTTGCTGCGAACCGACGTGATCGACAAGTTGGCGGACGCTGGCATGTCTACCTTCAATATTGCAGTCGATGCCGTCGATCTCAAACTGGGGCTGCCGAAGGCCCTGGTGCCAATTCGCAAGCAATTCGATTATTTGATCCGCAAGCAGTATGGATATGGCTACTCCGTCTTCCTCAATATCAACATCTGCCGCAACAATCTGGATGACGTGAGAGAGCTGACTGAGATCGCGCACAGCTGCGGAGTCGCTACGGATTACCACATTAATGAGTCGCCGCTACTTGAACAGGATGAACACTTCAGGCACGGCGATAACAACGTCACCTACATCACGAAGGATGACTGGCCGGCTGTTGAGGAGACGATCCAGTGGCTCACGGAGAAGCAGGACTCCGGTTATAAGATGGTGAACTCAAACGCGCGCCTTTGGCAGATGGTTGGTTTTATGAAAGGCAATCACTTTCCCTGGAACTGTCGTGCCGGGCAGAACTCAATGATCATTCGCGTTGATGGAACGCTTGCGCCGTGTTTTCCGATGTACACCGCTTCCTACAACTGGGGTGTGGTTGGAGACCACAAGTTTGATACCAAGCAACTCGACCATCAGAAGGAAACCTGCCAGACGCATTGCTTTTCCACGCTGAATCACATCCTTGGCTGGTGTTACAACGACCAGCGCGTCATCAAGTACTTCTTCAAGCAACTCGCACATGGATTCCAGGGGATGAAGGGGCAGATGTAATGGGACGACACTTCTGCCATTCCACGACAAATCGCCGCTCACCACCTTGCTGATAGGAGACGCATATGCCGGCAACCGTAAATGAGATCGTTCAGACTGATTTCGAAGTGGAAATCCAGGCTCGCATTGACGCCGAGCGCGCACGCCTTCGCGCGGAAGCGGGGCTCGCGCGCATGCGTGAGTTCAAGAAGCCAGTAGAACGCACCTTCACAGCGGCGGAGCGGGACCGCGTCACGATCCTCTTTGGCGGGCTCACCTGGAAGCACGAAGAGATGATCAAGGCGGTCTTTCACGGGAGCGGCTATCGCTGTGAGAATATTCCGACTCCGATCGTCGCTGACTTTCAGGCGGGCAAGGAATACGGAAACAACGGACAGTGCAATCCTACCTATTTCACCGTCGGCAATCTGGTGCGTTATCTGCAAAGCCTCGAACAGCAGGGATTGTCCAGGCAGGAGATCATCGATAACTACGTCTTCTTCACCGCAGGATCGTGCGGCCCGTGCCGCTTTGGCATGTATGAGGCAGAGTATCGCTTTGCGCTACAGAATTCTGGCTTTGAGGGCTTCCGCGTGCTGCTGTTCCAGCAGACCGATGGCATCAAAGCGGCCAGCGGAGAACCCGGTCTCAAATTTTCTGTCGACTTCGGGATGGGGATGCTCAATGCGCTGAACCTTGGCGATGTGCTGAATGAGTTGGTCTATCAGATTCGTCCCTTCGAGGTGAACAAGGGCGAGACCGATAAGGTTATACAGGAGGCCGCGAAGACCCTGACCGATACATTGCGTGACCGCAAACGCTGGCACATCAGAGATGCCGCTCCTACGTGGGCCAGACCGTATCTTGAAAAGCACAGCAAAATTGAGGGCATCGGTTGCACTCTGGGGAAGATCGCACACAATCTGTACGGCAAGGAGTATGTTGATGCGCTGCACACGTGCCGGGAAAGCATCAACTCCATTCAGGTGGATCGCCTGCGTGTGAAGCCAGTGATTAAGATCACTGGCGAGTTCTGGGCGCAGACCACTGAGGGTGACGGCAACTTCAACATGTTTGCCTTCCTTGAGAAGGAAGGGGCTCAGGTTCTGGTCGAACCGATCGCTACCTGGATCTCTTACATGATGTACGTGGCAAAGGAAGGCGCGAAGGCTCGTGCCGAGGTTGAGGCTCCGTATCGAGATCCTAAGTGGTATGAGGTGAAGAAGCGGCTTTTCAACGACCTTAGGCTCTTCAAGAAGACCGGGGGCCTCACGGTTGGTAGCGGGATGTGGACCTACTTCTATCACCGCACCATCAAGCACATGGGCGGCACCGCGCACCATCTCGTTCCGCAGAAAGAACTGTCACGCCTGGCTCATCCCTTCTATCACCAGCTAGCCCGAGGTGGTGAGGGCTACATGGAGGTTGGCAAGAACGTTTACTACACCGTGAACCATCTCTGCCACATGGTGCTGGCGCTCAAGCCGTTCGGCTGCATGCCTTCTACGCAGTCCGATGGAGTTCAGTCAAGGGTGGTCAATAAATACAAGGACATGATCTTTCTGCCTATCGAGACCTCCGGCGAAGGCGAGGTGAACGCTCACAGTCGCGTGCAGATGGCGCTGGCTGAAGCGAAGGCGAAGGCTCGCGCGGAGTTTCAAAGCGTCCTCGATCAGACCGGAAAATCGCTAGATGATCTGCGGGAGTATGTTGCTGACCATCCACACCTCTCACATGCGTTATACAAGGTCCCACATCGCGAGGGACTTGCCGGTACCGCTGCGCAATTTGCCGCGCACGTCAGCGACCTTATGGACAAGGACAGCGCATATCGTCGCCGGGCCCGTGTTTCCATGGTTGAGCAGAGAGCTGCTTGATGCGGCGGCTCGTGAGAGCAACGGCCTCTATTTTTACCTCGTGCTGACGACCTGTGATTGAGGTGGCGGGCAATGGAAAAATTCCTGGTTGGTCTGGATGTTGGTTCAACGACGGTAAAGTCGATTGTCGTGGACGCGGCGACAGATGCCATCGTATGGCAGGATTATCAGCGGCATGAAACTCGGCAGCCGGAAAAGGTGCTTGAATTTCTGCGCCGCATGGAATCGGAGGCCGGCATCTCTGCGGCAAACACGCGTGTCTTCGTTACGGGGTCCGGTGGCGGTCCGATCGCAGAGATGATCGGTGCAAAGTTCGTGCAGGAAGTCCACGCCGTCTCACTTGCGGTGGAGAAACTTCACCCGGAGGTCTACTCTGTCATCGAGCTTGGCGGGCAGGACGCGAAGATCATCGTCTTCAAAGATGACGAGGAGACGGGACGCAAGAAAAAGATTCCTTCGATGAATGACAAGTGCGCGGGCGGAACAGGCGCCGTTATCGACAAGATCAATGCGAAGCTGAAGATACCTGTATCGGAACTGGCCAACCAGGGGTATCACGGCGTCAAGCTGCACAAGGTGGCAGGGAAGTGCGGGGTCTTTGCTGAAACAGATATCAATAGCCTCCAGAAGACCGGCACGCCCTCGCATGAATTGATGGCCTCGCTGTTTGAGGCGATTGTGCTGCAGAATCTCAGCGTGCTTACTCGGGGTAATACGTTGCGTCCGCACGTGCTCTTGCTCGGCGGCCCCAACTCGTTCATTCGTGGCATGAAAGAGGCTTGGCAGGCGAACATTCCTCGCATGTGGAAGGAGCGCAAGGTCGAGGTTCCCGAGGGCATGACGCCTGAAGACTTGATCAAGGTTCCCGAGAACGCTCAGTACTTCGCAGCACTCGGTTCGGTGGAGTTCGGCAAGGACGAAGAACCTGCGATCGGCCGTTATCTGGGAACGGAGAAGCTGCAGTACTACATCGACTACGGCAGAGCGGAAGAGAAAGCCGCGTCGGGTACCAAGGGGTTGGTCGCGGATGCCGCCGAACTCGACGACTTCAAATCCGCTTACCGCCGTGCGAAGTTCGTGCCCGTGAGTTTCACCCCTCAGCAGGTCGTTTCCGGCTTCATCGGCGTTGATGGAGGGTCAACTTCTACCAAGGCAGTCCTGTTGGGTATGGAGGGCGAGATTCTCTGCAAGAGTTATCAACTCTCGGGCGGCAATCCGATTGAGGATACGATTCAAATGTTCGAGAAGTTGCGCGAGCAGGTAGAGAGCAAGGGCGCAACGATGGAGGTGCTCGGCGTCGGGACAACAGGCTATGCCAAGGACATTCTCAAGGATGTGCTGCATGCCGACGTCGCCCTTGTTGAGACGGTGGCGCACACTGAGTCGGCGCTGAAGTTCTATGACGACCCACACGTCATTATCGACGTGGGCGGACAGGACATTAAGCTGATTGTGCTCAAAGATGGCCGCGTGAAGGACTTCAAGCTCAACACGCAGTGCTCCGCAGGCAACGGATATTTTCTCCAATCCACGGCGGAAGGCTTTGGCATGAAGGTTGAGGAGTTCGCGGACATCGCCTTCTCTGCGAAGTCGATGCCGTCCTTCGGCTACGGCTGCGCAGTCTTCATGCAATCCGACATTGTGAACTTCCAGCGCCAGGGATGGCGTTCGGAAGAGATTCTCGCCGGACTTGCAGACGTGCTGCCCAAGAACGTCTTCCTCTATGTTGCCAGCATTCCCAATCTCGCAACTCTCGGCTCACGCTTCGTGTTGCAGGGTGGCACGCAGAACAACATGGCGGTGGTGAAGGCGGAGGTGGACTTCATCAAGTCCAGCTTCCGCGCTAACGGCAAGGAGCCTGAGATCATCGTGCACGAGCATTGCGGCGAATCGGGAGCGATTGGCGCCGCGCAGGAGGCCTTGCGCCTATGGAAGAACGGCAAGCGAACGACCTTCATCGGCCTTGAGGCAGTGCGGAACATTCGCTATCGCACGACGCGCAACGAAGACACACGATGCTATTTCTGCAAGAACAACTGTCTGCGCACCTTCATAGACGTTGATGTGAACGGAGGTGAGGCTCATGAGGACCACTCCGCCACTCCTGAGGAGATCACGACGGCTTCGACTCTGCCAAGTCTGGAACAGATTCAGGCGAACGCTCCTGCTGCCGAAGGGCACGGCTCATCCTGCAGCACTGGCGGAGGTTGCGGTACGTCTTCTCCCTTCAAGGCCAAGGTGGAGCCGCTGGTGCAGATCCAGCTCGCTCCGGGATCGAGTAAGGTGGTCGAGCTGCCAAAGCCCGTCAACTTCCAGCCACGCAAGACCAAAGTCCCGCTGCGTGTTGGAGAGCAGAGGCTCATCATTGCGACCTGCGAGAAGGGAGCAGTGGAAGACCTGGATGATATGAAGGACATCAAGGCCGACATCGACAAGATCAAAGAGGCTAATCCGAACTTCGTCGACATAGCGGCGCGCGATGTCTTCCGCCACCGTCAGGTAGAAGACGTGGCCGATGCCGTTCCGGGGACAAAAGGTCTCTTCGTGTCGAAGAATGTGAGAGAGCGCGCTGCGTTGATGGAGCGACGCAAGGATTTCCGCGTAGGGATTCCTCGCCTGCTGAACACCTATACCTATGCTCCGTTCTTCAATGCATATTTTGCAAGTCTGGGCATCAAGGCAGAGAACATCCTGTACTCCGACTACACCACTCCGGAGCTTTACCGCGCTGGTGCAAGCCGTGGCGCCATCGATCCGTGCTATCCCTCAAAGATTGGTATCGCACACGTTTACAATCTGCTGGCTACGAAGCACAACAAGAAGCCGCTCAACGCCGTGTGGTTTCCGATGTACGACATCCTGCACACGCCACTTGTAAACCTGACTGGATCGAATGCCTGCCCTACCGTGACCGCGACCCCCGAAGTGGTGAAAGCAGCGTTCACCAAGGAGAGCGACATCTTTACGGAGAATGGGATCACCTACCTCGATCCGATCCTGAACCTGCAGGACCAGAAGATCTGTGCCGACCAGATGTATAAGGCGTGGACGCCGCTGCTTGGGCTCTCCCGCGAGGAGAACGATCGAGCCATTTCCGCCGGATTCAAGGCGCTCTTCGAATGCGAGGGTGAGATTCGTCGTCAGGCGCGGGAGACGCTAGATCAGCTTGAGCGTGAGGACCGCATCGGTATCGTCATGCTGGGCCGCGTCTATCACCACGACCCAGGCCTGAATCACGAGATCATGGAGGAGTTCCAGAAGCTCGGCTATCCGGTCTTTTCGCAAAGCACATTGCCGCTCGATGAGGATCTGCTCGACCGACTCTTTGGCGATGAAGTGCGTGCCGGCCTTATCACGCATCCTCTCGATATCAGCGACGTCTGGAAGAACCGTTACTCGACCAGCACCAACCATAAGGTCTGGGCGGCGAAATTTACAGCGCGACATCCTAATCTTGTCGCTCTTGAGGTCTCCAGTTTCAAGTGTGGGCACGATGCCCCGATTTACGGAGTGATCGAAGGCATCATTGAGGAGTCGGGAACACCGTATTTCTCCTTCAAGGACCTCGATGAGAACAAACCTTCCGGTTCTATCCGCATTCGTGTGGAGACGATCGATTATTTTCTAAGGCGCTACCGCGAGGACATCATCCGGCGGCGTAAAGTCGAAGCTGACATCGAAGCGAAGCTCGCAGAGTATGCACTACAACTCGAATCTGAACGACTAGCAGCAGCTTATTAACTTCCGTCGTCCTTTGCATTGGCATGGTGTCTTGCGCGGAGGTCTCTATGATTTTCCGGTGCGCTTGCATGGCTAGCCTCGTGGTGGCGCTGGCAAGAGCCCAGAATGCCGCCCCTGTTCCGTCGGCCAATGAAATAGCCGATCGCGTGGAGAGGATGAATGAGCAGAGAGCACTGACGCAACCGGGCTATGTCTGCGAGCGCATCTACACGCTCGATTATGAGGGATTCCCAGAGTCAAAGCATGCAGAGATGAGAGTGCGTGCCCAGCAGGATGGGGCCAGGAAAGAGCTGACAATCATGTCGGAGACTGGATCTAGCCCGCTTCGCTTACGAGTTCTCCACAAGATAGTCAATACGGAGCGCGAGGCGACGAAAGGGACCCTTCATGAAGGGTCTCGGCTCACGCGCAAGAACTATGACTTCGCCATGGTTGGTACGGAGTCCTCGCAGCGCGGGGCTGTCTATGTGCTCGACGTCAAGCCGCGGGTTGAAAGCATGGTTGCATGGGTAGGACGAATCTGGGTCGATGGCACGGACTATGCCGTGACACGCGCCGAAGGGCATCCGGCAAAGATGCCGTCCTGGTGGACGACACACTCCGACTTCATTGCAACATATCAAAGGCTAAACGGCATTTGGTTGCCGGAACGGAATGTCTCCGATACACAGGTACGCTTTGGGGGCCATGCCCATCTTGTTATCGACTATAAGGATTGCCACTCATCCGGAGCGTTGCAATCCAGTGACCTGCACCAAGCCTCTGTGGGCGCTCCATGAGTCTGCACTGAGAGAGCGGCGCAAGAACGGCCAAGGATCTCGGTGCGAGCCGCGCATAATACACGCCGACGAATTCATCGACCTATCGAAGAGCAATTTAATGCGTTGATGAAGAGAACCGTGATTGCGGAGGGATGAAAATGAACGCGCAATTGCAAAAATCAGCTGATCAACAAACCCTTCAATTGTCTCTCGCGGGGTTCAACCTGATCAATTCTCCTCGCCTCAACAAAGGAACAGCCTTCTCCGATCACGAACGCGATGTGTTTGACCTGCACGGCTTGCTGCCACCGCATGTGGGAAGCCTTGATGAACAGCTTCAGCGTAGGATGCAAGCGCTCGCGGCCCAGTCGACTCCTTTCAATAAATACAGTTTTCTCCGCGATCTGCAGGATACGAACGAAACGCTGTTTTACGCTCTACTTGTTCGCAATGTTGAACAGATGCTACCCCTGGTATACACACCAACTGTCGGAGAAGGCTGCCAGCGATTCAGCGAAATATGGAGAAAGCCACGGGGTCTGTTTCTCAGCTATCCAAATAAGGACCGGATCAATCAGATCCTTCGCCATTCCCGCTATGACGACGTGAAATGCATCGTGGTCAGTGATGGCGAACGGATTCTGGGACTTGGTGATCAGGGTGCCGGAGGTATGGGCATCCCCATCGGCAAGATGGCGCTTTATACCGCGCTCGGAGGGATTCATCCGGAGCACTGCCTTCCGATCCTGCTCGACGTCGGTACAGACAATGAGGAGCGGCTCAAAGATCCACTCTATATCGGATGGCGGAACAAGCGTGTACGCGGCCAGGAATACGACGACTTCGTCGAAGCGTTTGTCTCAGCAGTGAAATTGCGCTGGCCACACGTGCTGTTGCAATGGGAAGACTTTGCTGGTTCGAATGCCGCTCGATTTCTGGCACGCTACAGGAACAAGTTATGCACGTTCAACGACGATATTCAGGGTACCGCAGCTATCACAACTACAACACTCATCTCAGCAATCAATGTAACGGGCATTCCACTGGAGCAGCAAAAGATCGCCGTCGTTGGCTTTGGAAGTGCGGGTCTAGGCATCACCAACCTGTTGGCGCAATTCATTGAGGACCGAGGCGTTTCGAAAGAGGAAGCACGCGCTCGCTTCTACGCCATTGATCGCTACGGCCTGATTACTGAAAGTCGTCAGAATGTTGAGGCGGAGCAGCTACCCTATGCGCGCAAAGAACAAGAAGTGCAGGGGTGGAGACAACCGAACGGAGAGATCACGCTGATGGAGGTGGTTCGCAATGCGAAGCCTACGGTCCTCATTGGAGTGTCTGGTCAGGGGGGAGCCTTCACCGAGCAAGCAGTACGCGAAATGGCGAAGCACACCACTCGGCCCGTCATCTTTCCGCTTTCGAACCCCACTTCGCGTAGCGAAGCCACTCCCCAGAATCTGATGGACTGGACGGAAGGACGGGCGCTCGTCGGCACAGGCAGTCCGTTTGAACCCGTGAATCTTGGCGGGAAGAAAGTTCATATCGCCCAGACCAATAACTCCTACATATTCCCTGGGCTCGCTCTTGGAATCATTGCCTCCAAAGCTCGATACGTCACCGATACGATGGTGAAGGCCGCAGCTACGGAATTGATACGTCACTTACCCACGCAGAAAGACAAACAGGCGAGCCTCCTTCCGCCGATCTCGGAAGCGCGTCAACTCGGTCGCGTGATCGGACAGGCGGTGGGGAGACAGGCAATTCAAGATGGACAGGCGCAGGTTACTGACGAAAGTTCCTTGAATCGCGAACTTGAAGCAAATATTTGGGACCCTGGATACGTTCCGTACGAACGCAAACAATAAGTTCCAAATCAAAACGAAACGCAGCAGCCTTTACGTCAACCCGCAGGACGAGGTGAAATTGGGCTACCTCGCGACGATGGCCGATCTGCACCGCGCGGGACGCTACGACCGGATGTCGGACGACGTCCTCACGCTCACGGGGCAAGAGCCGCTGAGCGTGCAGGAGTTCGTCAGGAAGAATGCGGCGACATTCACCGCGCCGGCAAAAGCGGCCTGAGTGTCTAAGGTCTAACCTCGAAATGCTATTTCCATAACCAAAGGAGATTGCAAATGAAAATTGTTAAAGCAAGTGCGGTCCAAATTAGTCCCGTCCTCTATAGTCGCGAGGGGACGGTCGAAAGGGTTGTTCGGAAGATTCATGAGCTTGGGCAGCAGGGGGTGCAGTTCGCCACGTTCCCGGAGACTGTGGTGCCCTACTATCCTTACTTTTCGATCGTGCAGTCCGGTTATCAAATCCTTCGCGGCGGTGAACTCCTGAAGCTGCTTGACCAGTCAGTGACGGTGCCATCTCTTGCCACCGAAGCGATCGGCGAGGCCTGCAGGCAGGCGGGCGTCGTTGTCTCCATTGGCGTCAACGAGCGTGACGGCGGAACTATCTACAACACGCAGCTTCTCTTTGATGCCGACGGCACGTTGATTCAAAGACGACGCAAGATCACGCCCACCCATTACGAGCGCATTGTCTGGGGCCAGGGCGATGGCTCAGGTCTGCGGGCTGTTGACAGCAAGGTCGCACGCATTGGTCAACTGGCGTGTTTTGAGCACTACAACCCTCTCGCACGGTACGCGATGATGGCCGATGGCGAGCAGATCCACTCTGCGATGTTCCCCGGCTCCATGTTCGGCGATGGGTTTGCGGAGAGGGCGGAGATCGCGGTCAGGCAGCATGCACTGGAGTCTGGGTGCTTTGTCGTTTGCGCCACAGCCTGGCTGGATGCTGACCAGCAGGCTCAAATTGCCGCGGACACGGGCATCGCCGATCTCGGCCCGATCTCCGGCGGTTGCTTCACTGCGATCATCGCACCTGATGGGAGCATACTGGGTCAACCCATCCGCTCGGGCGAAGGTGAAGTCACCGTCGACCTCGATTTCACGCTGATCGACAAGCGGAAGCATGTGGTGGACTCGAGAGGTCACTACAGCCGGCCGGAATTGCTTAGCCTGCTGATCGACCGTACTCCCACCGCGCACGTTCACGACCGCGCTACGCACCACAGGTCAGACCCAAAAGGGGCCCGGACGATCTTGTCACAGGGGCTGCCCAACCCATAAGAGGTGGAGGAACTTAGTCGGATGTGATCTTCGCCAAAGCTAGCTAACTGTTCACAGAGCAGCATAGGAGGAAACAACATGGCAAATGAAGTCCAGAGTAACGTCGCGACCAACGTCCCGAAAGCCGACATGAAGTTCGAGATCGTCGTCATCCCCGTCTCGGATGTAGACCGCGCGAAGGAGTTCTACGGGAGGCTCGGGTGGCGGCTCGACGCCGACATCGTCGCCGGTGATGACTTCCGCGTGATCCAGTTCACGCCGCCTGGCTCCGGATGCTCGGTCATCTTCGGTAAGAACGTCACCGCGGCACCACCCGGCTCCGCCCAAGGCCTGTACCTTATCGTCTCCGACATCGAGGCCGCCCACAAAGAGTTGCTCCGGCGCGGAGTCGAGGTCAGCGAGGTATTCCACGGTGCCGCCGTCGGATACGGTGGCACAGACGAGCCCTACCTGTTCGGGCGGATCCGGGTCAGCGGTCCGGATCCCGAGCATCGCAGCTACCGCTCGTTCGCCTCGTTCCGTGATCCGGACGGCAACGGCTGGCTGTTCCAGGAGGTCACGACGCGGCTGCCCGGTCGCATCGACCCCGCGACGACGAGCTTCGCGTCGGCAAACGATCTCGCGAGTGCGCTTCGGCGTGCGGCGGCGGCTCACGGCGAGCACGAGAAGCGCACCGGAGGGCAGCGCGACGAGAACTGGACGGACTGGTACGCCGAGTACATGGTGCGCGAGCAGGCCGGCAAAGAACTGCTGCAATGAACGTTACTGTTGTTAGCGTTTTACGAGGGTGGCTTGACCGAGGTGACAAGCCAGGTGTGTCGTCCGGCCCAGCAGCATCGCGTAAAGCTGGGGAGAATTTGGAGGCTCGGGTCGGGATCGAACCGACGCATAAAGGTTTTGCGGACCTACTGGACGGGTTTGTGGGTTTTTGTTGATTGCTGTAAGTTCTTGCCAAATCAGTGAGTTAGCAAAATGGCACCCAAGTGCATACAAGCCCTTCCATGCAGGTACTCCCCACAAAAGTCCCCACAGTGATTCTCCGTAAGAGACCGGTCCAAGTGGCTTGCTCTCAGTTGTCCATGAGCGAGAATCCGATTTTTCGCCAACCAGACCAGTACGCGCGCGAGGGGGAATGGTCACGGTCCGGCACTTATGTCAGGATGCGCCGAACTTGTACGGCTGCCCAGGAGCCACCACGTGCGGCGGTGATGCCCCTCTCGTTTAGAGCGTTTGCGATTTGCTGTGGTGTGGTGCAGCCCGTGGCTTGAAGGTCAGCGATCACCGGTAAGAGGTCATCCCTCCGCTTGGCTACGGACGCGCTCCGAACGGCGGCGCTGGCAGCGTTACCTTTGCGCGCCATGTGACTCATGCGGTCCAGACTGCCACGCTGCCCACCTAGCTCCACTCCGCGCGCTATATGAACCGACTCATCCGACTGAGTTGAGACGATCATACCGAATGCCCAGCAGCCGAAAAGGAATCAAGTCCGCTAAACGAAGCGTAAACTGCCAAAAGCACTCGGCACGTGAAAGTTCGGTGTCGGCGCGTGTGTTGGTTGCCAGGCGTGGTATGCCCGCGGCTCCGCAATTCCTTCCACACGGAAAAAGTTAACAAACCAAACCAAACTGGGATCGAACTTGGACGTTAAGCATGGCATCGGGATTGCAAGTTCCGCAGCCCATCTACGTTTCTGGGCATTCACACTCACCGAGCGATTCAGGTTGCTGTTCAAGTCCCGAACGACACCAAACGCCACATCAAGATCAAGCCATAGACCATTCGGAGCAATCTCAAATTCCTTGTAACAAGAAAGCTGTGATCTGTCGGGCTGTAAGAACACTTCGGCAACATCACGTTCCCACAGGCGATTACGTCTCCCATTGGGTTCGGCGTCCTTGAACATGTGCAACTCACGATATCGGCAAACAAATCGCACATACAACATCTCAAGCGACCAGAGGACACTTACGGATGTCTGACGTTCCATGTCCGAATGCATCCCCTGCCAGTCAGAGCAGAAGGTCACAGGTGTTGCGTTGTGCCATTCGCTGGCGGGCGCTGCGGCGTTGAGTCGCAGGTCGCTCGTCACTCGAGTGGCCACAATTTCGGCCGCTGATCGTCTATGTTGATCGTTACTTGAATCGATTTCTTGCATGAAACGGGAGATGGCCCATTATCAAAGTGGTGCCCCTAAAGTCTCAGTTAATCCTGGTTGCCTCGACAAGCAACTCCACCGACGGCGCTACCATTAGCAGCAACACTGCCTGCGGTTTTGCGGATGATTTTAGAAATTCAATATTTCGCTGCCTCACGTCGGAACTGACGAGACGCTTTTCCTTTAGATCATCCAAAGCCTTGAGTCCGATCTCCGCAACCTGAGACAGGTTACGCGAAACCGGCGCGAGGTCTTCGGTTAGGAAGGATCGAGCCAGCAATGGTTGAAGCTTTGCGTCGTTGTCCCGCCACAGTACCAGGCAGTCGCGAGCCTGTCGCCACTCCTCGGAAGTTGCCGTTCCTGAAGCAATTCGTTTTGCGATGACGTTAAATTCACGCGCAGTTTCGCTTTCTGGCGGTATTGCATCATCCAGACGGTTGATCGGCGTGAAGTCAGTGAAAGTTCGCAGCTGCTGGCGCTCGTAAATTCTCGGAGGTTGTACCACAGAAGCAAGTATCCTGAGCGCAACCGGGTCCGGATCTCCGGTCATGCGTTGCAACATCTCATCGGTGATGAGTCGGTGACGCAGGCCGTAATATTCGAGTTTCTCCGAGACGAGGGAGAGCCGCTTATACATCGAATCAACATCGCGTACCTCCTGAGGCGACCACAAACGTTCTGCGATCGCCGCAGTACGCGGCCATATGCGATTGTCCATATTTTCATGGGAAACAATGTCGGTCCACATAGTGGCTTCGCCACCGAGGACGCGCGCTTTCTCATCGGGTGTAAGCGTCAATGAATTGTCGCCCAACGGATCGACCAGGTAATGCTCCGCCGCTGATTGGTTCAAATCGATGTAGTAGCCAGAAGAGAGAATACCTCGGTTGCCTTTATGGGCGGCGTCAGCAAGCGATTTAGGTCCTCGCCAGGAATGAATGACGACCTCTTTAGGCGTGTCGGGACGAAGTACTTCGTCCCATCCCATCATGATTTTCTTGCGCCCCGCGACTATCTTCTGGACTCTGGCAGTAAAAATAGCCTGTAGAGCCGCACCATCTTTAATCGAGTGCGACTGCATGAACTCGTGAATGCGCAGGTTGCCTTCCCACTCCCTAAAATCACATTCGTCTCCACCGGTGTGAAAGTAAGTATCGGGGAAGAGGGTTGCCATTTCACCTATAAATACCGCGAGGAACTTATACGTGCTTTCGCGTGAGGGGTCTATTGCCGAACTGTTCTTGGGATCTTGACCACTGGAAAGCTCTGGATAGCCCAAAAACCATGAGGCGGTGTGGCAGGGCATATCAAATTCTGGAACTACGCGGATGCCACGATCACGTGCATACTCGATCACTTCCCGAACTTCATCCTGGGAGTAATAGAAGCCGCCCGAACCCTTCTGCTGCAGCAGCGGGTATCTCTTGCTCTCGATATGGAAGCCTTGGTTGTCGACAAAACGCCAATGGAAAACATTGAGTTTCACGGCTTCCATTCCGTCCAAATTGCGCTTCACATCCGGAATCGGCACAAACCGATGCCCGGAGTCGATCAGCAGTCCACGCCAAGGGAAGCGCGGCTTGTCGTCGATCACCACGACAGGAACGCTGAAACCTTTGGGCGTGACTCTCACCAGTTGGAGAAATGTCTGGAGCCCGCGAAGCACGCCTAATGGATTTGCAGCCGTCAACTGAACGTTCGTCGTTGAGATCTTCAGGTGGTAGGACTCATTTTCACCCAGTTGCTGAATCGACGCACTCGGTCCCGCCACTTTAATTATGAAGTGAGGATCGTTGATCACGGCTTCCCGCCAAAGCGGGATCCCAGTCTCTCGTGAAAGCGTATCCAAGAATCGCTGCCGGGCTCGCTCTAGACGAGGTTCCTTATATCCCTGGAGAGCAACGCCAAAATTCCCGTTGATGAGGAACTCACCTTCGCCCCGCTCGACGTGCGCCGGCAGCGGCATAATCGGCAGAGAATCTACTTGTTGCGCGCGTACGTGAAAGGGAAGCGTGCAAAAGACAAGAGAAAGGGTTACCAAAACTGCTAGACGCGAATTTGACAACATTCGATCTCCAGAAGAAATAGATTAGCCTGCGCCGTTCTCATAATACTTCTCACAAATATTGCGATTTTGAATTCAGCAAACGCCAAATCATCTTTGCTGGACCTCTGGGTGTTCGCGATAAGCTCCAAACTCAGCCAGATCGTCCTCTCCTAACCACGAAGGGTATTCAATCGTATGCAAGTCAAGAGTCGTTGCGATTTGTTTCCATAATCGAATTCGCTCGTATCGCTGGTGTACCAATTGGAATCGGGTGCTCCGGAGTAGATTGAGAGCAGCTTGCGCGTCTCCGGAGTCAACCAACCAGCTGGCTCGCCGTTCGGCCAGCCATTCATCGTCAAGAGCCGAGACGGCTTTTAGCCAGCGCCCGCGTTCATCGAGAGTTTCCTTGCTCAATGCAGCGAGTGCCCGATCCCGCTCAATCACAACTTGAGGATGAAGTGCGATTGCTTCTGACTTGATCGCTCGAAAGCAATTGGCCGCAGCAATTGGGTCATGTTTGTGCACAAGCCAAAGGCGTCCAGATAATGCGCGTGCGCGATCGTCACAGGACTGCGCCAGAACCTCCAAGGCTCGGTCCGTTTCACCCCGGCCGCAGAGCCACGCACCAAACTGAAACAACCACTTGTTGCGCTGGCTTCCTTCTGTCGATCGAGCGGCCCAGAAAAGCGCATCACCTAAGTCGGCCATTCCACTGATTGCCCAGCGGTTGTTATCGACGTCAGGAGCTTGCGGGATTTGACTCACGTCGCCTGACTTCTTTGCGCGTGTAAGACTCAGCCAGTCGGTGACATCTTCATCCCGCGCCCAACCGAAAATTGGTACCTTATCCATGGTCCTCATCTTTGTTTGCGGAAGGGAAATCTGTCGAATCTCACGCGCTGTGCTGGAAGGAATCCAGTACTCGACGTGGTGTCTCCGTTGGCCTGGTTGCAGGACGTCTTTCACCGACTGATCGACGAGCGGGCCAGCCTGAATCTCCAGGCATTGCTCGCCGTCCAGCGTATACTGACTCACCCATGCCTGGTCTGTTCCGATCCCGTCACTCCACAATTTGATACCGGGCACCTGGGAGGGATCGGCCACGTGATAGAGACCTGCGTTCAAACTTGGAGTAAACACTCCAAAGGCATAGCAATCTGGCTTCTTCCAGAAAAACCCAGTCATCCGATGTACGTCTGACTGCCGTCGCGGACCCTCTTTCTCCCAGTCGATGGTGCGCATTTCGCGAGCGTGACGGAGAACCGGTCCTCCGGGGAAATGAAACTCCGTATCTGGTCGGGCGGGTACGCCTGCATTCGACCAGGACATCCATGGGTGAGGGACAGAATCAGGGTTGAGGAACACCGTGCGCTGAGTGAGAAACGCGTCTTTTTCTCCAAGAGAATATTCGACGGTCCAGTGCATTCCGAAACGGAGCTCTCTCTCCCCACAACAGACATAGATCCTCTCCTGATCGCGCGTTACGTCATACAGAACAGAAGCAGTTTCAACAGGGCTGTGGGAGATTGGGAAGCTCAGTTCAACTCCACCTCCGGTAAAGCATTGTCGAGGTAGAATTCGCACCGGTCTGACGATGGGGGGAAAAAACAGTGTCTCAACAGCGTCCTTTTTTAGAAAAATTGAACAGACACGTCCACCCAGGTCCGGACAGATCTTCACACGGATCTGGTCGTTCTCAATCGAGACCATGCGGTATTTCTTTAAAACTGGCCTCCTGCTGGTTTCGCAGAAGCTCTCATAGGGATAAAACCCGTCGGGGTCGTAGGCTGTGGGGATCGGACCGGTGGGAACAAGGGGATGGGTCAGTAAAACTTCTGTGATCTCCTCGGATTGAAGCATTGTCAGACAGAGCCCTTTATTGGATTTGTTCCGACTATCTCGACCACTGGATGTCAGGTCGATGCGGTTAGGAGGCGTCTTCCACCCGCGACGAACGCCATCGAGTTACCGGTAAATGTTTACGTGCTCAACTACTCGGCTAATCGCACCATTTGGGCTGGGGCAATCTGGTTGCAGGCCCAACTTTAGCGACGAAAACAGTCCCAGGGATTGCGCCAACATGACGTCTAGAGGCGCCCGATATTCGTCGTGCAGATCCGCGCTATCGAGACAGAATGCGTAGTCGGCCAGTGGGCCGAAATCATCGGCGAAATCAGGCGACACCACCACGCGCAGCTTCGCAAGTCCCTTCCTGTGTATCTCCGTGAGAAGGTCCATTTCATATTTCCGACGCCGTCTGTCTTGGGAAAGAAAACTCACGAGCAATGTATTTTCATCCAGGGCTGACATGGGACCGTGCCGAAGCCCCAGGGTCGATTCTGACATCGTCTGAATTTTCCCGGCCGTCAATTCCAATAGCTTCAAAGCAGATTCCTGCGCAACTGCATGCAATACCCCTGAGCCTACAAAGCAAGCCTTTGAAAACTCTTGTTCGACGATTAACGGAGCCGTTTTCTGGATGGCTTTCAGAAATAGCTCGCCTGTTTCCGACAACAAGGAGAGCGATTTTCTGTACTGGGAGAGCGATCCTAGGTGAGCCAAGCATTGGCCGGCGACGACCATATTCGTGTAAGAACTCGTCATGGCGAGACCACGGTCGTTCACCCCTTCATCCAGGGCGACCACAAACGCACGGCCTGGGATCTCGGCGCAGACCTTAGCCATTCGACTTTTCTCGTTGCAGGTGACCAGTAAATGTTGGATCTGGGGATGCTCTTCAATCGCCTCCTCAAGCACAGCCAAGCCTTCGGAACTGTTGCCGGAACGTGAAAATGAAATCCAGAGATAGCGGTGCCCTGAATGAACGAAGTCCTTAAGATTGGTCAACAGATCCGTACTGGGAACCGCCCAGACCTCACATCCCCACTTGCGGCGCAGCAAGTACGTCAGAGCGCGACCGACATAATCCGAGGTGCCCGCGCCGACGAGAAAGACCGTCAGATTTCGTGACAGCTTTCGCAGATCGAGCCCGGAGTCGCTGAGAAAGGATCGTAGTTCGCTTTGCCGCTCCTCGAAAATTTGCAGAGTCCTCCGCCACGAAGCCGGCTGCTGATTGATCTCGTGCGGTGTATACCGTGTCCCTCTGGCTTCCTTTTCTTCCTCTGTCGCATTCAGAAGAGCTTCGAGCGTGTCGATCAAATCGCTTCTCCTTCCCGAAAGCTGGTCGAGCTATCGAAATGATATAGGCAATATAAGAAATATTTAGAAAAAAATAGCAATCAAACGAAATACTGTCAAGCGAGAGCTCAAACAACATGGTTTCGAGTGTTATGAACCAAGTTGGGGCCATGCCGAACGACAATTCGAATTCCCGAGATTCCGATTTAGTCTGGGTTTAAACTACTGTTACTTCAAGCCCGGATCGTTTCAATGCACTTAGGTCCGATTTGGGGATACCTCGATCTGTGATGACGCCATGGAGCGCCGAAGGCGGAGCGATCATCGATAAGCTTCTTTTTCCAAACTTGCTTGAATCGCAAACTGCAACGGCAAGCTTTGAGACGTCCATCATTGCGCGGTTCACTCTGGCTTCCAGAAGGTTCGGAGTGCTGAGGCCATACTGAACATCGAAACCATCAACTCCCAGGAAGAGAATGTCCGCGTTCAGGCGACGAAGGGTATCTTCTGCCAGTGGCCCTACGAGCGAGAAAGAATTCTTTCTTAGATTGCCACCGGTCAAGATCACCTCCAAGTCCGTTCCAGAAAGCTCAGCCGCAATATTGAGCGCGTTGGTGATGATGGTCACATTCTTAACCGGTTTTAGAGCGCGTGCGATGGCAGTGGTCGTGGTGCCCGAGTCCAGGATGACGACCTGTCCCTCGGTTACCATTCTGGCCGCAGCCTCGGCTATCTGAAGTTTTTCCTTGGGATGCAGCTTCTCCTTTTCCCGAAGGCTGGGATCTTCCAGAGCGCTTTCGCGAACCGAGAGTGCTCCCCCATGAGTACGGTGGATTCGCCCTTTCGCGTGGAGAGTATCGAGGTCCTTTCGGATCGTCACCTGGGAGGTTCGGAAGTGCTCGGCCAAGTCCACTACTAGCACGCGGCCGTCGCGGCTTAACAATTCAAGGATCGCTCTTTGCCGTTCTTCGTTCAGCATTTCGGAGTCTAAACGGTTTCCGTTGATCAAGGGTATCCCAAATTTGTTTGCCCTTTACATGTTTTGTTTTATATCGAGTAACTTTCTTTTGTCTATAAGAGGCATCGATTTATTTCGGAACGGCAGCGAAAGAAGGGGAAACCGACCTCCCAGTTCAGAATCCAAGGCAGGAAGCCAGCTTAGCGGACTAATACACCGAGGCGAGCACAGGTTCCATGACCACCTTCAAACGACAATGGATTTTTGTTCTGGTATTCGGTTCTCTCATGGCAGCAGCGCAGGTTCCCTCGCGCTTCAGCCAACTCTGCTGGTTCGGCTTGCACATCAACATCGGCGCTAAAGCCGTGAGCAGGAGGATGGCGTCTGCTAGTGCTCCAGCGTCAGCTCTACCTCATATTCTGGAGATATCTTTACCGATTTCAGTTCTATTGCCTCTGAACGTCCGTCAAACTTCGGCCACGAACTGCGGGGAATGTAGATCGGCGAGTCTTTACGAATAGGGAGGATCTCAAGTCGCAGACCGCGCGACAGCGCCGGCGCAAACCGCTTGAGCCCTATTTCCCACCTCGTGCCGTTAAAAAAGTTATCGGTCAACAATTCTGTTCCTTGGTACAACCGGCCCACATCACCCACGTAGTCGATATCAAGAAAAGCATCGCTTAACCCATCGAGCGCCCCTTTTGGGAACTTCAATTGCCAGACTGCTGCCTTGGCGAAATCAGCATCGTCGGGGACAGTCGCGACGGCGGATCCTCCTCGCCAATCGAAAGGCTTGCCCGTTCTTACAGGGGAGGACGGTTGAGCATCGCGAGTCTTTTCGAGTATCGCGATCACGGCTTTCGATTTAACTGAAACGGTATAGTGCGCAAATGCCCCATCGGTTCCGGTTCTTTTCATCGGCAGACTAGAGGTAAGTCGTTCACTTGTTTTCGGAATTATCGAAAGAGAGAAATCGTGTGTGTTCCTCGAGCGCAGGTAAATGCGGTCACCATCGGCGAATAAATCTGCCGGTGTGATGATCAGGTGCTCGCGACCGCCGAGTAGGATCTTCCACGAATTCCGAGCCTGGGTCTGTGAAAGCAGGATAACCCGAACCAGCTGTCCTGTCGCCGATTGGATGTGGATGGCCACCTGGGTCGACGGTGCGAGTCCATCGACGTACACTCGTTCGCTCTGCTTGGAAACATGACCCTTCGGCGAGTCGAGTTTCAAAATTTCTTGCGAACGAAATACAAACTCTGAATCAATTCCGGGATAGGCGGTGAAAAAGTAATAAATCGCTTTCTCGTCCTTGATTCGCGCGACTGGTTGCGCCGTTGCATACTTCAGGAGAACACCGTCGAGATCCATACCGATGGGCCAGAAAAAAGCTGATTGCGACGGCAATGTGAATGGCTTGCGCGGCGCAGTAATTGTTTCTCCCGGAAGCTTTAGTTCTACTTGTACACCGCTGTGTTCTGGCAAGGGGTGATTCCGGAGATAGTTGTTGAAGAACAGATAAGCGAAGTTACCGTGGGCTCTTGCAACCACCCGAGGTGTTGTTCCGTCCTCGGCGCCGGAAGGAACCACGTTCGATTGGAACGCGCTCATTGGCGCTAGATCGCTTCCGAAATCATGAACGAATTGGTGGACGAGCTTCAACTGGCGGAAGGATTCGTTCATCTGTCCGAATTCACGCAGAGGAGCCTGGAAGTCGTATGACTTGACTGGGAGATCGCTGGAATAGTTCGTCGCCTGCGACTCCTGCAGCGTGCTCAGTTTGCCTCGCGGATTCGTGCCTCCCTGGAACATGTAGTAGCCGAGTAGGTTTACACCCGAACCCAACTGGGTAATCGCAATCGGTGCAACATCATCTCCAGAGATGACCGGCCGTCGATGATAAGCCACCTGCATTCCACCGCCCAACTCTGCCGTGAACCTGGGATAGTGCCGTAAATTGACCTCGTCCGATGAAGCCGAGGTGCCCTGCAAAATTCCGACGTTGCTGGGAGCAGGAGCCACGTGAAACTGGTACACGCCCTCGGGATCAGACGGAAGGTCACCGACTCCGCCAGGCCAGAACTCGTCCGGGTAACCGCCAAAAACAGGGATGACTTCCCGGGGCGGATATACTGCATTGTCCCAACCCGTGACGGTGTAGAGAGGCACTTCTATTCCCGCTTCGATGGCCATCCTTTTAAGTGTTGCGATATGCGCCGCGCCACCCCTCGTTCCGCGGTCCGCATATTCGTTCTCGACTTGGATCCCGATCACAGGACCGCCGTCCTTCCACAACAATCCTCGCAACTGTTGAGCTACTTCGCCGAAATAGAGCCGCACGTAGCCTAAGTAAGTGGGATCATTAACACGAATCGCACCCTTCTTGATCAACCAGTCCGGCAAACCTCCGTTTCGGACTTCGCCGTGAGCCCATGGTCCAATGCGTGGATACACGTAGAGTCCGTGCTTGGCGCAGAGTTCGACGAACCTGCGCAGATCACGTCGGCCCGACCAGTCAAACCTTCCTTCCTCTTCTTCTTGGTGGATCCAAAAAACATATGTGGACACAATTTGGATCCCGCCAGCCTTCATCTTGAGAATCTCTTCTTCCCAATATTGCTGCGGATATCGACTGTAGTGAAACTCGCCCATCACCGGGAGCCAGGGCTTGCCATCGAGGGTTAGATAGCGGCTGTTTACCGAAAGGCGGTGACCAGCGGGCGATTTCTCCAAGGCACTGCTTCCCAGCTGCAGATAGCTGGTTTCGGGCAAAGCCTCAGGACCTCTGGCGTCAATCGTGATTGGCGTGGGAGGACTGGCGGTGGATTGGGTCCAGCCAGCTCGAACCCCAAGATGCAGGACAAAAGGGAGGAGCGTAGACCATTGCGAAATACTTCGAATCTTCATGGTTTCTTACCAATCCCGCTGGACATTTGGAGGTTAATCCGCTTCAAGTGTCGAATATCTAGCAAGTCATTGCTCCTGGATCGCGCGGCACGGCGGGGGGAACTGATAACCGGATCGAGATTAGTATACGTTTACTGTCACCGCTGCGCCTTTAGGGGGAGGGAGCATTAAGACCCATTTCCCGCCTTAGTCCAACACCTTACCTACCCGTAGATCAATTTTTTGCTTGCTACTTAGAATAGATTTTTGTTATGGTGTGCGCGACCATTAAAAGCAAACGTTTACTCAGCTCTAGCAACGTTGCGGGAGGGTTTTTTAGATGCCGAGACATCGGAGCAATGCGTGGTTGCTTATTGTAGCAATCGGTTACTTTTTCCTGGCTGCCGGCCAGTTGTCGGCGCAGGCCAACCGTGCTTCCATCACGGGCACGATCACAGATAGCACGGGTGCGGTCGTTGCAGACGTGGAAGTGATGGCCATGAATGTCGATACCAACATTCCCACCGCGGCAGTGTCGACGGGCAATGGCATCTATGTAATCCCCAACCTTTTCCCCGGGCGATATGCGCTGGAATTCAAAAAGAATGGATTCGAAACACTGAGACGCAGCGCCGTCACGTTGGCGTCGACCCAGGTTGCCCGGATTGATGCCTCCCTCAAAGTGGGCGCTACCTCGGACTCGGTCGAGGTTACCGCTACGACGCCGATTCTGGATCTTGAAAAGCCAACGTTCGGCACCGACATGAACAACGATGTAGTGAACAACCTCCCGCTGAGCATTTATGGTGGCGGGCGTTCGGTAGAAAACTTCGCCGTTGCTTTGACTCCTGGCTATTCCCCAATCAGCAGTCCCTACGGCGCTGTTATCAACGGCGGCCAGTGGTTTGTGAAGGACTACACCATAGACGGAACCTCGGGTACAGGTGACATTCAAGGGAACTCGATGTTGAACGGCCCGAGCATGGAAGCAGTACAAGAATTGCAGGCGCAGACCAGCGGACTGGATGCTCAAAGTGCCATCACCGGCGGGGGTGTCATGTCGTTCAACCTCAAGTCGGGCACCAATCAGCTCCATGGTTCGGGCTTTCTCTATGGCGTTAACGAGTTGCTGAATGCCAATACTTGGAATAACGACAATCAGGGGCTGCCCAAGGACAAAAAGAGGGCGTGGGATTTTGGCGGCAGTCTTGGCGGGCCGATCATCAAGAACAAGACGTTTTTCTTTGGCACTTGGGAGCGCTACAGTCAAATTGATCGTCGCCTCGGAGGATACTCGGGTACGGTTCCAACCGCCCAGTTCCTGAGCGGAAATTTCGGTGCGCTGCTCGGTCCGCAGCTTTGCACCCAAAGCGATGGCAGTGTAGCGCCCGGTTGCGGGGCGGGGACCACACCAGTTACAGTCTTGAACAACGCCGGACAATCCGTTCTGCTCCAGGAAGGGATGATTTTTGATCCGGTGACTGGCAATCAATTCACTGGCAATGCGATTCCCGCCAACCGCATTAGCAGCGTGTCGCAGAAAATCATCGGGATGTATCAGAAGCACTATGCGCCGCAGCGGGCCGACCTCATTGCCAACTCACGCTTTCCGATCGGCAGTCCGAGCCAGACTTCAAACCAGGCTGTCGTCAAGTTGGACCACTTGCTCACCGAACGTGACCGGTTGTCCGGTTCGTGGACTTACAATCGCATCCCGCGAGTTCTGGTCGACAGCGGTGGCCTCTGGGAAGCAGGAACCACCGATGGCGGCCCGTTTTCCACGTCGCGCAACAACTTCTTTCGTTCGCATCAATTCCGAGTGAGCGAGTCACACACATTTTCTCCTACTTTGCTGAATGTGGTGAATCTCACCTACAACTACGACTGGCAAGGAGACCAGACAACTACGCCAGGCGATTGGAATCAACAACTCGGCTTCGGTAATACAGGTTCGAAGAATTTTCCTGGGATCTCGTTTGGAAACGATGTCAACGGCTACAATGAAACCTACATCGGTAACAAATCCCAGGGCGATTTTTCCGGTGCGACGTTTATCGCCGGCGATACCTTGACCTGGACGAAAGGCCGGCATAACATCAGCTTGGGTGGCGATTTTCGCGCCCGCCAAATCAATAGCCACAGCGGTAATGGTGCGCTTTCTTTCGGCTTCGATAACAACGCCACGGGTGCCCCAAGCGCTGGGTACAGCCAGTTTGTGGGATTTGGTTTTGCCAGCTTCCTGCTGGGAGATGTAAGCACAGCAAGCCAGACCACACCCTTCAACCTCTATGGCCGGGCCAAAACCATGTCGCTGTTTGCCCAGGACAGCTACAAGATTACTCCCAAACTCACCCTAAGCGCGGGCCTGCGCTGGGACTATAACTTCCGTTTCCACGAAAAATACGGGCATTGGGCCAACTTTGACTTGAAGGCGATTGATCCTAAGCTGGGGATTCCGGGTGCGCTAGTCTTTGCCAAGGATGGCAGCGATAGCTTCGAAAAGAACGAATACGCCACAAATTTTGGGCCGCACATTGGTTTGGCTTATTCTCCCTGGTCGAAAGTTGTTTTCCGCGGTGCGTTCAGCATGATTTTCAATCCGCCCCCCGTACCCTACTTTACGGGTGTGTTTAATGGCTTTGCACCCGGTTTCCAAGGAACGAACATTGTAGGTACGCCGTTCAATTGGGACAACGGTTATCCCGGCGTCTTTAAGCCAGGCAACAAGAACGTGGATCCGACCACGCTGTTCCCATTAACGTCCGTGGATCCTAGAGCGCTACGTGTAGGCTACAGTGACGCCTTCAATCTTGGCGTGCAATATGAACTGACCCCTACAATGAGGGTGGAAGCCGCGTATGTAGGTAACCGTGGACACCGGCTAAGCGATAGCTCGCTCGCTTACAACGAGGGACCCACTTCGACCATGTTGCGTCTGGCCGCCCAGAATCCGGATCTGAACGGATTCAATCACTATGTGTGCAGCGCGGCTGATGCCGCGAGCTATGGCGTGCAATATCCCTATACCGGATTCTGCGGGCCGCTGCTGTCCGCGATTGCACCCTTCCCGCAGTTGGCGCAGGCGATGTCGAATTACTGGTACTACCCGAATCTGCTGTATGTCGGTCTGCCATCAGGGCAAAGCTATTACGACTCCATGGTTGTCGACGTTGTGAAACACGCAGGCGGCAATCTGACCATGGACACGAGCTACACCTGGTCACGCCAGGAGGGTAACAGCTGGTCTGCTCAGCAAGAGGGTAACGGCTTTTACACAGCAATCCAGGACTTCTCCCACATGGGCCAGGAGGCTCACACAATCACTGGGTATGACATAACCCACGTGGTTAAGGGCTTTGTCACTTACCAGCTCCCATTCGGCAAAGGCCAGTATTGGCTGAAGAATACAAACCGCATTTTGAATGGGATCGTGGGTGGATGGCAGGCAAGCGGAGTAGTTCTATACACCTCCGGCCAGCCTTTCCGGGTGGGTACCCAGAATCCATTGTGGCCGCAATGGGGGAATTTCTACCCGAATTGGAACCTGAACGGTTTCACGGGTCCCAACGATCCCAATAAATTTCCATCGGTCCAAAGTAACTGCCTCGCGAACACTCCCTGTTACATGCCGCAGAGCGTGGTCAGCCAGCCGGCTTTTGGCCAATTGGGCAAAGGACCGATGGCCATCTCTCAACTTCGGTGCCCCGGTGGTGCCCACGAAGACTCCAGCCTGCAGAAGAACTTTTCTGTAGGTCCCGAAGCACGGCTTTCGTTCCGTACTGAGTTCTACAACCTCTTCAATCGCCACAGCTACAGTATCAATGGATGCGGAGGCATTCAGGCTACGATTGGTGCAGCAGATTTCGGCCAAATTTATGGAGTGAATGATCAACCGCGTACCGGACAGTTTGCTGTACGGCTTGATTTCTAACCCCATACCCGGGGCAGCCCGCCAATACGGGCTGCCTCGGACTTTTTGCGATCATCTGCTTACTTTTCTTGTTCTTTGCCAGACGCCCATCAGCAGCCTAAGTTTGCCCAGACACGTGGGTTTGTTGTGACCATGGAGAGAGTGGTGCCTATGAAAACCTGGAAGTGGACTTCTGCTGCAGCTTGGATTGCGCCTCAACTCATTTTCAGTTTCGCGGTCCCGGGGTACGCACAAGATAATTTTTATCTAAAAACCGAAGATCGCGTAGTGTTCTACGGTGACAGCATAACCCAGCAGGCTTACTACCCGGCTTTTATCGAAACCTATGTTGCGACACGTTATCCGTATCTGAATGTGCAGTTCACCGATTCCGGCTGGGCTGGCGACTGGGTGGTGGGTGGAGAGGGGGGCGCCATCGACCAGCGCCTGGCGAGGGATGTGATCGCACACCGACCCACGGTTGTAACGGTGATGCTTGGGATGAACGATGGCAACTATCGGAAGTTCGATCCTGCGCTTTTCGACGGCTATCGCAAGGGTTACCAGCACCTGCTGGACTCATTGCATGCTGGGTTCTCCGACCTCCGAATTACGTTGCTCCAGCCGTCTCCGTTCGACGATGTGACATGGCCGTCTCAATTTGAAGGCGGATACAATGCCGTGCTGCTGCGTTATGGGCAGTTGGTGCGCGAGCTGGCCGAACAGCAACATCTCGGTGTGGTTGACATGAACGCACCCCTGGTGGCGGTGCTACAAAACGCCAATACCATCGATCGCGCGTTAGCTCAAAAGATCATCGACGATAGGATTCACCCCACCGAAGCTGGCCACCTCGTAATGGCAGCCGCGCTGCTAACGACCTGGCACGCTTCGTCAACCGTAAGCGCAGTGGAGATCGATGCGGCGCACGGACGCATCTTCAGAGCGGACAATACACACATATCTGACTTCGACAAGAAGTCGCTTTCTTGGACCCAAGAAGACAAAGCTCTGCCTCTTCCGATCAATTGGCAGGACCCGGTGATGGCCTTGGTGGCCCGCTCTTCCGACTTGGTTAGTAACATGGACCAGGAACCGCTGAAGGTGACCGGGCTGCCAGCCGCGCGATATACGCTCAAGATCGATGGCGAGGAGGTCGGCAATTGGACTAGAGAGGAGCTTGCAGAGGGTGTGAATTTGGCTTGGATTACCACACCGATGCTCCGGCAGGCACTCGATGTATATCGCCTCACCTTGCGGCACTACACGGTTCATCGGGTGCGGTGGCAGGGATTACAAGTTCCTCTATGGCACGAGAACTCGCCGCATGTTCGTGAAGCGATGGACAGATTGGATACGTTGGAAGATGAATTGATCGCTCAGGCGCGCAGCGCATCACAGCCGAAGCCTCATTGCTTTGAACTCGTCGCAAGCATCAGTAGCAAAAAATAGATCTGCGGCTTTGGGGTGTTCATCCAGCGCCCGGATCGGCTTCGGCCCAGATGTGACGACGTTCGAGCACCGCGCATGTGCTAGGAAAGATAGATCACCAACCTGCAAGGAGAAGAGCCATCGCGAGCAAATTATGATTATCAGCACTTGTTAACCAGCCGAATTGTCTCGCTTACTTGCCTGCGAGTGTGAACGTGCCTTTCCACGATACCTGGTAGGCATCGAGATACGCAGCCAAGTCAGAAGCGATTTCAACCTTGTCTCCGGCATGGAAACTTTCCTTGCCGAACAGCTGTGCCGGCAATCGCATGGCAGCTACGTTCTGTACTCTCAGGTTCTTGCCCTGAACGGTGACAACCTGGACACTTGGCTCGTTGACGGTTGCCACCATGCTTGCGCCGACTCGGGCTCGAATTTCTTTGTGTGACGGACCGAGGGTGACCGTCCACTCGGGGCGATCGTCGGGGTGGATTTTTTTGTCTTGATAGTAGGCGTCTTCGATCATGTCCTGTGCGTACAAGCCCAGGTAGATCGCATGCTGATCCCAGGAAATATACAGATCGGCCAAGGGCTTGTCCGAAGCCGGCTCAACGAATCCTCGTTCACGATCCCAGTTCTTCAGAGCGAGAGTCAGCTGGAATTGTCCCAGCGGATCAGACGGTGCGGGCGGTACTCCTAGCGACGCATTTGGTCGATTCAACAATGGGTGTGTCTTACGACTGGTCAACTGTAGTCCAGCGGCCGCCTTGACCAGCGGGTCGTAGGGGCGATCGTGAATGTCGACGAAACCAAAGTTAAAGTTTTCACCGTCGTCGCGGCCGTGAGTTGGTTCGTCGTAATACTGAAACCAGTCAGCGCCCACAACATAGGGAGTTCTCGCCAGCGCGGTCATAGTATTTCGAAAACCGTCAGCGCGTTCCTGCTGCGTTTCTACAAGCGGGTAAACGGTACTGTCGTTTTGATTGCCGCTGCGGTTTTGTCGTGCGGCCATGTAGAACTCGCTCACCAGGATCGGTTTACCGGTCAATGAGTGTAATGTTGTAAGAAAGAATCGCGGAAAGGTGCCATCGTTCCAAGCGGCACTAAGATTGCTTGAGATGATGTCTACATAGGGGGCCGCAGCGCTTGCGACTTCCGGAAAATAAAACGATTGGTATCGATCCCCAAGGACCAGTGCCTGCGGATCATACTTGCGGATGATGTCGTGTACGAGAGAGTAGTAGCGCGCGGCGAGCATGCCAAGAGCGCGTCGCATGGTTGCAATGCCATGACCGCCTGGGCGCAGATAGAGCTGGCCGTGTTGCTCGAGTTCGGGCCAGTTGCCCGCCTTTTCTGGAACAAAATCCGCGCTCAGTTCTTCCCAATTGTTGTGATAGATCTCGTGCAGCAATTGCACTAAACGCCGACGCTGTTCGCTGGTCGCCGGCTGCGCCAAGGTTATTTGGAACAAGGATGCGTTCCACCAGCCCAGTTCGTTATCGCTGAAGTAGCCGATAACCCGTGGGTCGTCACGCAGGGGAACGATTTGCGCACGCGCAGTGTCGTCAATCTTGGCAATGACTTTAGGGTCCCACATGTCGAACCACGGTGCGCCAGAAGTCGAACCAAGGTGTAGAACGGCAACCATTCCCATGTTCATGTTGCTGCACTGCCGTAAGACCTGCAGATCGCTCCAGCCTCCGATCGTTGTTAGCCCCCAGGACTGAAGCCGATCCAACGTAGTTTTTGCCCAACTGTTGCTATCGGGATAATGCTGCCAAGCCGCGTAACCTGGATTCTTGGGGTTATAGGACGCCTGCAAAATCCCTTGGCCCACACAATTGGACCCGAAGGAAAAGAAACGTTCGCCATTGGGCCGGACCAGCCAGTCGATTCCATCCTGCTGGGTGACTGTGAAGCGCGGACGCTCGCCAACATCGTGGGAAGAGGAAGCGTCAGAGTCTGCCGCCGCCCTGACTTGTACGGTCGACAAGGTTAGCCATGCCAATGCACATATCAGAAATGAAATTCGAGTGCGAGAATAGAAATTTTGGGCAAACGTTTTCATGACGCTGTGATACTATCACACGGAACCGTCAATCAGGTGCGAAATGAAAACCAGTTTCCTTCAATTTCGTCTCGCTTCAATGCTCGCGTGGTTCAGCCTTGCTTCCATTCTCTTGCCCGCACAGACTCAGCGTGCCGCAGATCTACTGCCTAAAACTGACAATCGTGATGGATGGCAAATTCCGTCCGGCCAGAATTTGCTTCCCCATTTCGAGGCTGTGGGGAGCCGCAAGGTTCTCTACGTAGACGGGATGCCATTCACCGTCCTGGCAGTCGAGATCCCATGGTGGGATCTCGTTTATGGCAGATATGAGAAAACGTTTGCGAGCTATGACTATCTCTATCCTGCCTCCGAGAAGATGGGACTGAACACGCTGAAAGTGCCGGTCAAGTGGTCGATGGTCGAGCCCAAACAAGGAGCGTTCGATTTCTCTTACGTAGATCACGCCAAGCACATGGCAGAGAAACATCACCTGAAACTGGTCTTGAACTGGTTCGGCCACTATGCCAGCGGCGACGGTACCCTCTACGCGAACCTGGCGGGAGATGTCTACGCTCCGATGTACGTTATTGAAGATGAGAAGACCTACCCCCGCGCCGTAGATGAGGACGGGGTGGCGCACCACAATGTCGCATCCTACGACTACGAACCGATTCTTGCGCGGGAGGTAGCTGCCTTTCGTGCACTGATGCAGCACCTAAAGGAAGTGGATTCTGTGTCGCACACAGTAGTGATGATTCAGGTGGAAAATGAAATTGCGGTATTTGGATGGGACCGGACCAACACCAAACTTTGGCGAGATCATTCACCGGCTTCAAACCAAAAGTTTCGTGAACGGGGTTTTGCGGACGACCTGCACTACAGCGCATGGAATTTAAGCTACAACTGGATTCGTCGTCTTACTGACGCAGGAGCTGACGTATACCCACTTCCATTCTTCTTAAACTTTGTAGGAGGAAATGTCGCCGACTGGATGGTGGGCGGTGCGCCCGGTGAGGATGTGCCCACCTACTTAAAGAATTGCCCTAATTTATCTTTCATCGGAGTGAACTCCTACTTCTGTGGCGAGTGGCGCCCTGACAACAGCTGCGCGAAACCTTCAGAGGCGACCGTCGACGAATTGCGTAAGCCGTTTCTTCGTTACCGCGTCAGCCGCAACCTGCCTGCAATCACTGAAACCAATAGCGGCAACAGTCCAACAGCTTCTCGCCTGGCGTATCTGGCAGTGGGACAATTCGGAGCACCAATTTTCGCGCCGTGGGCGCTCACCGATTCCTATCCTGAGGACTTCCAGCCTTACGTCCTACCCGACGGCACTCTGGCGAACGGAGCATGGATGTTGCGGGATACGTATTCTTCATTATCCAAGGCGCTGGCGCAGATTTCCTATTATGCCGGCTCCGACAAGCTGAAAGTCTTCATGGCGAACTCGCCAGGAGAGTCTTTCTCGCAAACAGAAGAGGTCAACGGATCCAGTGTCGCGGTCTCGGGTGCTCAGAATGGCCAGGCGATCGTGATTCAACTCTCCGATCACGAATTTCTATTTGTGGGTTATCGCGTCAACGTCTCGCTCGAGAATGCAACGTTTCGTTGGCCAATGCTGAAAAACGTCCAAGTAGAACGGGGGCGTTGGTCAGGACAACAATGGGTCACGGAGGGCGAGCCAGCATACTGGATCAATCAAAGCAAGCCAGGTATGATTCTCCAGCTGGACGTTCCACAAGCGGTTCGCGTCTCCTGGTAGCAGCTGTCCATGGACTGTGTCGATGTTCATATGCATAAGCCCCAATCCGGCGATTGACAAGCGCTTGCGAGTGCCGAACCTTACGCTCGGCGCGGTGAATCGCGCCATCGAAGCAAGCCCGGCCCCCGGAGGCAAAGCCGCGCACGTTGCCATGACGCTGCGGACCTTGAAGGCCGATCCGCTGTGGCTGGGTTTCGTTGGCGGCCACAGTGGTGAAATGCTCCTGGATGGGTTGAAGAAACTTGGTATCGATGTCCATGCGATTCCCATTCAGCAGCCAACCCGGATCAACCTGGAGATAATCGCCGATGATGGCACGGTGACGGAAATTCTTGAACCAGGTCCGGCGGTGTCCGTCGCAGAGGTCAAGTCGCTTCAAGGTGCCTGCGATCTAATATTCGCGAAAGGCAAAGAACGCGCCCATGTTGTCTTGTCTGGCAGCCTCCCACCTGGTGTGGACAATGGGTTTTATGCGACCCTCATCCGGCAGGCGCAGGCTGCTTCTTGCAAAGTGCTCCTGGACACCAGCGGTGCCCCGCTCCGCAAGGCGCTCGAACATGGTCTGGATTTTGTAAAACCAAATCGCGATGAAGCAGAATGGCTGATTGGCGCCGCGATCTCGTGCGTGCGATCGGGTGCCGACGCCGTACGGTACTTGCTGGCGAAAGGTGCCAAAAGTGCTGCCGTCAGTCTTGGCAGGGAAGGCTTGGTTTGGTGTCCAGCCAAAGATGCTCCGGTGTATTACGCAACGCCTCCAGTTATTGCGATGCGTTCCGCCGTCGGCTCGGGCGACGCAGTGGTTGCAGCGTTCGCATATTCGATGTCGCTCGGGTTGGCACCGGAAGAAACAATCCGGATCGCGGCAGCCTGCGGAGCGGCAAACTGTCTTGCGGAATCACCGGGATTGTTGAACGCAGCCGATGTATCGAGGCTACGTGATGAAGTTCGCGTGACGATAATTTGATCGATGCAGTAAGCATTAATCGCGATTTGCAGAAAATAGGCATGAAGCCATACGAAAGGGAACGGATGGTAAGCAGGAACGGTGGAGTTGTTGTCATTGGGGAGCTCAACGTCGATTTGGTCGCCAGTGGCCTGGAGACCGTGCCCATCCTCGGCCACGAAATTCTTGCTCAAGGTTTTCAGATCACGCTGGGCAGCGCCTCGGCGATCTTCGCCAGCGGGATTCGGCGATTGGGACACCCGGTTACATTCATCAGCAAGGTAGGTGCCGATGATTTTGGTCGCTACTGCAAGCAGGCGCTCGAAGACCTGAGCATCTCGGTCGACTACGTTCAAGTGAATCGAGCGAGCATGACTGGGGTAACCATCTCCCTCAGTACAAACCAGGATCGAGCTCTCGTCACTTACCTGGGTGCGATTGCCGAATTAAAACTGGAGGAGGTTCCCCTCGGCATATTGAAGGGCCATCGTCACTTGCACATGACTTCACTGTTTCTTCAGCATGCGCTTCGCCCTTCGTTCCCAACTATTTTTCGCGAGGCACGCAAGATGGGGCTCACGACTTCGTTTGATCCGAACTCTGACCCCTCACAGTCCTGGCGGCCGGACATTTGGGACGTAGTTTCGCAGACTGACATCCTGTTCGTGAACGAAACCGAGGCACAGCAGTTGAGCAGGGAAGCGGACGTTGAAAAAGCGCTCGGCTGGCTAGGTGCCAACGCTCCATGCGTCGTCATCAAACGCGGCTCGCTTGGGGCCATGGCAATTCAGCACGGAAAGATCGCATTCGAACCGGGATTCCCAGTACAGGCGATTGACACAACTGGAGCGGGCGATAGCTTCGCCGCCGGATTCATCGATGCTTATATGAGGGGCGGAGATCTTTCCCTCTGTTTGCAGACCGGAAACGCCTGCGGCGCCATGTCCACGCTCCAGGTTGGAGGCACGACTGGACAGCCAACTCAGTCTCAGCTCGCGAATTTTCTCCAAGAGCGAGGTGAGGCGAGTGACACCACGAAAGTCGTTCTAAATTCTCAGGGGCAGGAGTTCTAAATGCACTTCGCCGCCATTGACTGGTGCATCGTCGTCGGCTATCTCATAGTGTCCGTTTTCGTCGGACTCTTGGGGAAAAAATACATCGGCAATGTCGCACACTACCTCGTCGCGGGACGGGAACTAGGCACATATGCGGGTATCGCCACCCTGGCGGCCACCGAGATTGGCACGATCACGTTCATGTACAACGGCGAGCTTGGTTACAAGTACGGTTTTGCTGCCTTTGCTGCCGCGCTGATCTCCGGGATCGTAATGATCATCGTGGGACGAACCGGCCTGGTCATCGCCCGTTTTCGCCAGTTGAAGCTGATGACCGTGCCTGAGTACTTTGAACGCAAGTACAGCCGCGGACTGCGGTTGCTGGCAGGTGTTCTGGTCGCTGTCGGCGGCATCCTGAACATGGGCGTCTTTCTCAAGATTGAAGGCGAATTTCTGACCATTGTCAGCGGCATCGACGTCAGGTATCTGGTTGGCGTGATGACTGCCATCCTCCTGTTGGAACTTTTGTACACGGTCGTCGGTGGCATGGTGGCAGTGGTCATTACCGATTTCATCCAATACGTGCTGCTGTCGGTGGCCACGATTCTGATATCGGTATATGCCGTTTATCACGCCGGTTGGCACAACATTGTCGTAAAAGTCTCATCGACAATGGGAAGCGCAGGTTTCAACCCCGTTCAAAACCCAAAATTCGGCTTCACCTTCCTGATATGGCAAGTTCTGCTCTGGTTCTCAATTCACACCTGTTGGCAGACCACCGCCATGCGAATGTTCTCCACAAAGAGCCCTGACACTTCCAAGCGCGTGATGACCTGGACCGGCTTTATTTATCTGGGCAGAGGGATCCTTCCCATGCTGTGGGGAGCCGCGGCCCTTACACTGTTCGGCGTTGGCGCCCTCAGCAATGGTGTTCCCCTCCCTGTAGTGAATGGGCAAACACTTGCGCCCATTGACGCCATGCCCGCTATGCTGGCGAACATTCTTGGTCCGGGCATTAAGGGGATTGTGGTTGCGGGCATGCTGGCCGCGACGATGTCAGTGAACAGCTCCTACCTGCTTGGTTGGAGTGCCGTGATTTCGCAGGACATCATCCTGCCCATTCGCGAAAAAATGGGCAGACCACCTCTCAGCTCGCGCAGCCAGATCTTCGTTAACCGTCTCGCTAATCTGTTCGTCGGAGTGTTTTTGATGTTCTGGGGCTTGTATTACACGCCACCAGGGGCGGTTTACCTTTACCTGAACATCACAGGGACTATCTATCTCGCGGGTACGTTCATCTGCGTGGTTGGCGGGCTGTACTGGAAACGCGCGAGCACGACAGGCGGGTATCTGGCCATGCTGATGGGAGCTGCCGGCGCCATCATTCCCTTCTTCTTTCTACATTGGAGCGAGAATGTCACAGGCTTTTGCGCATTTGGTCTGGCCGCACTGGGCCTCATCTTTGGTTCGCTGGTCAGTAAAGGCACTCGCGTGGCGGCAAGCCAGGTCCAACCCGCATTCATGGAGGCCGAATGAACGCTTGGCTGGCTTTTTGGACCATTTGGCTGGTAATAGCGGGAGGTTCGTTTTCGGTTATCACCGCAATTGTCGCGGTGAAAGGATATAAGGATCTGCGCACGATGTTCAGCCGGTTGGGCGAACAAGGGACAACGGAAGATGAGTAAACACGCGGAATCTCAAGACAAGTTCATCGCCATGGTGAGCGCCAAGGCAGAGGTCAACCTGCCTCTCGGTGAGTTTCAACCGCGATCCATGCTCGTTACGCCTGTCAACGAGATACAGCAAGCAAAGTTTCCGGCAATCGATTACCACAATCATCTCGATGCACAGGATCCGGCTGCGGTCTTAAAGGTTATGGACGTGTGTGGCATCGAACGTATCGTCAACATCACCATGAAAGTCGGCAGCGAAGCGGTCGCCGTTATCAAGCGCTTTAACGCAGAGGCGCCTGATCGCTTCTCGACCATCGCATGGATGGATTGGACGGACATGCATGCCCCGGGCTTCTTCTCCCGGTCTGTCGATCGCTTGGAGAAGTTGGTGGAGCAGGGCGCTTGTGGCTTGAAGATCTGGAAAGACTTGGGTACTAGCCTCCGGGATTCAGCCGGTGAGATGTTGCAGGTCGACGACGAGCGACTGGCGCCATTGTTTGAGAAGGCAGCGGAACTCAAAGTGCCGATCATGTTTCACACGGCAGACCCGGATGCATTCTTCTTTCCCATTGACGGGGAAAACGAACGGTACGAAGAGCTGGCAGCGCATCCGGAGTGGAGCTTCCATGGTTCGCATTTCAGCAAAGAGCAGCTTCTGCGGCAGAGGGACAAGGTATTTGCGCGGCATCCCCGAACAACATTCGTTGCCGCTCACGTGGCGGAACGCTCGGAAAAGCTTTCCTATGTGAGTGAGCTGCTCAACCAGCATCCCAACCTTTATGTGGATATCGGTGCACGTGCAGCAGAGCTGGGCCGCCAGCCTTATACTGCGCGCGACTTCTTTCTGAAGCACGCTGATCGCATTCTGTTTGGAACCGACCTGGTGCCTGAGCCAAACATGTATCGCTTGCATTTTCGCTTTCTTGAGACCGCGGATGAGTATTTTGAATACCCCTCGCACGCCTCCCGGCAGGGTCGCTGGCAAATCTATGGATTGTTCTTGCCAGATGACGTTTTGAGACTTGTCTATCGAGAAAATGCACTGCGCTTGCTGCCCCAATAGCACCATTGGGCGCTGGTCGGCAAGCCATTTGCGCAGGTCTTTGGCGACGAACTCCGGGCCATTATCCGAACGGATATTGTTCCGGAACTCCCTTCCACACCATGACAGTTCGGCATTGCGGTTCGGCAAGGAGCTGGCGTATTCAGGATGGACATTCCTCGAGTTCTCGGAGATGAGACCAACGAGTTACCGCCCTCGATACGTACCTTGCTTGGGGAACTATGGAACGATTTCAAGCTCTTGGAGGCCAGGATTGAAGATCGAAGCAGATTCAGCGCAGCGTCCAGTACAGCGACACAGCCCGACGACTCATGACCGTGCCCGGCATCGGACCGCTTGCGGCCAGTGCTCTTGAAGCCTCAGCCGGCAACGGTCACCAGTTTACCAACGGGCGCTTCTTTGCAGCGTGGCTTGGACTCGTGCCACGAGAGTATTCCACCGGCGGGAAGACGACGCTGCTCGGTATCAGTAAACGGGGAAACATCTATCTTCGAAGACTACTGATCCATGGAGCCCGATCCTGCGTGCAGACCTGCGACAGGCAGCGTCATCCGCTGGGAGCATGGATCACCAAGCTCGAACAACGCATCTGTATTCTTCCAAATCGTCAATCAGGAGCGCCCCTCGACTTCGCATTGATTCTTGAGGGTTTTGCGGCAGCCCATTTAAAGGACCTCGCTTCCGATTACTGAGGTTGTGGATGATGTCAGCATCGGTGAGGGAAGAGCGCCAGCCGCGCGCGAGGACAGCGCCATCAGCCAAGTTCTAGCGCGTCATTTGGCAGCATCCCCATGCGAGCCGCAAACTCAACGACAGAGTCATAACGGGCAGTCTCATACTTCCAAACGAGACGCCGGTAGGTGGTGCGATGCATGCCTTTGGGTCTCCAGGGAGTCGGGTCAAAGATCGTGCCCCATCCGCCTAAACGCTCTCGGATAGCCTCCACGCGCGCCGCCGCGCGGTCACTGAAGGATTGACGCTGGCTCGAATAGGCCAATCGGTAGCAATGTCGGCAAGCGAAAACCGGGCCTCCGTAAAGGACGGCCACACGTCAACCGCATCCCAGAGCAGGGCAGCGAAACCAGACGCGCTCGCCACCGTAGTGGCAGCGGGTGCGTTCCAATTGAACGGAGTATTCTTTGCTTTCCCAGTCTTGGCCGTCTCTGCGGTGGCGGTAGGACAGCGTTATGTGGTCCTCCTGCGGGCAAATATCGATATTGCCGATTGGCTCGCCATTGCGGGACCAGCGCCAATTGAACGCGAACCGCTGATTCAGGAAGCCGTCACCATTGCAGCATCTTTAGGATGCACTGCTACTACTGTAAGGGGTCATTGGGTTTGCGATAAGCCTAACATAACGCACCCTTTGAAGCGCTTCAACCATATGCCCTGCAGTCAGTACTGATAAGTCGGCATGTGTAAAGTAGTCAATGTAACCGGCGTAAGCGGCGGCGCGGCTAATGGTGATTCAGATCCTTTGGGTAGAACAGTCGTTCAATTAGCGAAGAAGCGAAGTGCACAGAAAACGCGATTTTCGGTGACTGCGGTGCATCGGCCAGAACTGCCCGAATTGTCGATAATGTTCGCGAATGCATAGGGTCCCCACAAAAGTCCCCACACTGGTTAAATAGCGAAGCCCCCTATCGGGAGCTAAGTCGCTGAAATATTATGGAGGCGCGGGTCGGGATCGAACCGACGCATAAAGGTTTTGCAGACCCTGACTGATCTCAATCTAAGTATCTAAGTTATCAGCGCGATTTGCTAGTTGAACATGTTTTCGGTCCACTTTTTGTCCGCTTTTACCGGCGCCTGACCTTTGTCTAGTCCTCGACATGTCACTGTGACAGACGGAGCGATGTGAGACGAAAGGCACATTCGGCGGCTGTTTGGGGGGCGCAGACTTCTACCGTGTCAATCTACTGAAGATCCATGGAATCATAGCGTTAGCCGGAGCGGTGGGAAACGAAAAGGCTTATAGGGAGCACTTTCCGAAAACGAGAGTGCCCTCATTTGTGCCCCTGTTTCTATACAGTCGACCTCTACTCTTCACGGGTTGAGGTCGACGGGAGAAGGGGTGAACCGTAACGCTGTCCAACTGCACTCGGCCAGGCTGCCATCTGACGTGTGCAACTTACTCAATAGCGATCACGCCACCCCCGACGATAGTCAACACGTGGTGCTCCGTTCGTAACCGGCGAATCGCGTCTGTATCGATAATGGAGACGTCGTCCACAGGAATCGCGTCGTTATGAGCGGGCCTCGAGCCAGTAGCAATCAATATATGATCCGCGTGGCAGAAATACTCTTCTTCCTGATTCGCAACCCGAATTGTGTGGGGTCCTGAAAAGGAAGCATTGCCAATCAACGCATCGATATCGTTGCGGCGAAACTGATTTTCAAACACCCGAACTTCGTTCGACGCGACTTCCTCGATTCTCAGTGCCAGGTTTGAGGCCGAGATGCGGCGATCCGTGGACCCCGATCGGGTAGAACGCAGGACAGCCTCCCGAAGTGTCTTGCTCGGAATCGTGCCGGTGTTGATACTGGCCCCTCCAAGAGCTATAAAGCGTTCGACCAGCGCAACCTTTTTGCCGAGTTTGGCGGCCTGAATTGCCCCGTGATGTCCGGCAGCGCCGGAGCCGATCACCACCATGTCGTAATGCTTTGCCGAACTATTGGTTCCGTTCATCGAAACTATTCTCCTGTAGAAGTTGACATAAGCGAGAGGCCAGGAGAGACGCGGGCAGAATGTCATCGATACCGCATTCGAGCGCGTCCCACCAGAGTTCCGCCGTACTCGAAGGAGTCACAAGGACAATTGAAGTTGAGAGATTGATATCGATGCAATTGACCCGTTCGACGAGATCTCTCCAATTACCATCAGCCAGGGCGAGTTCCGTGACGATCACGGTCTTCTCGCGCGCCGAGTTGAGCAAATCAACCGCCGCTGTGATGCTGCGCGCCCACTGCACAATTAGTCCTTTCGCTTCGAAATCCTGCGCGACGGTGGCTTCCGGGCTCCTGTTGGACACGAAAATTATTGTTCCTGCTCTTTTGTATGTCTGCATCGATTCACTAACGACTACCGGATTCCACGCTAAGCGCTCTGGCCTTCGATTGGCCGTAAGCCGCCGTAAGCTCGACGTAACACTGCGAAGTCTCGTGGAGCATAATGAATGGGGGAGAAGCACGTGCCAACGCCGCCGTTGTCATCGGAAAAATCTCTCGCTAACTCTGCCGCCGTGCCGGCGACGGCGGTTCGCGACCAGTTGGCGCGCGTGGTGAATAGCCCTGGTTTCGTTTCGTCAGTCCGGTTATGCCGGTTTCTGACGCACATCGTGAATCGGACAATCAATGGAGATATCGATAGCCTCAAGGAGTTCTCGATTGCAATGGAGGTGTTCGACCGCACCTCGGAGTACGATCCGAACATCGACGCGATTGTTCGGGTCGAGGCTCGTCGTCTCAGAGCGAAGTTGAAGGCCTATTACGAGGAAGGGCAGGGTACGGATCCGGTTCTGATTGGATTGCGGCCGGGCAGTTATGTCCCGGTCTTCCGGTGGCTTGACGCCCAGCCGGCAAAGCACCGCGAAGAGATTGGCGCAGCACCGCCGCCCGGCCGTATATGCGTTGCCGTGTTGCCGTTCGTGAACATGAGTCCGGAGCCGGAGCAGGACTATTTTTGCGACGGGATCAGTGAAGAGATCACGAACTCGCTTACGCGGGTGTCCGGTTTGAATGTGATTGCGCGGACATCGGCATTTCACTTTAAGGGCGCCAACATCGATATCCGAGAAGTAGGGCAGCGTCTCGGCGCGAATCTTGTCATCGAAGGAAGCGTCAGGAAGGCCGGCGAACAGCTGCGGATCACTGCCCAGGCGATTCAGACCGAATCGGGTCATCACGTCTGGTCGGAGACGTTTCGCCGCGAGCTCCAGGATGTGTTTGCGATTCAGGAAGAAATTGCAAAATCTGTTGCGGACCTACTCAGGCTTCACATGCCGGAAGTACAAGGGCCTGCGCGGCCCTCAGCTCCAGATCTTGACGCATATACAAGGTACCTGCGAGCTCGATTTCTGATTCACCAGCAGTCGCCTGAAACGCTGTACGCCGCCCTGGAGCAGCTCCGAGGGCTCACAGAGACTTATCCGAACTATGCTCTTGCTTACAGCGGCATGGCTGCGGCGAGCGGCCTTCTTGCCCAGTTCGGGATGGTCCCCGGCCGTGATGTGTATCCAGAAGTAAAGGCAAACGCAGAACGCGGATATGCTCTCGATCCTGAGTCCGGTGACACCTGCGCGGTGCTGGGCGGACTTCGTGCCTGGTTTGAGCATCGTTGGGATGAAGCCGACAGGATGTATGACCGCGCGATAAAACAACAACCCAGTCACGCGCCGGCTCACATGTTTCGTGCCATGGCTTTATTGTGCCAGGGAGACTTCAGCGCGGCAGAGTCTGGACTTTGCCGCTCAACTGAACTGGACCCGCTCTCGGCAAGCGACTGCGCGCGGATGGCTTATCTTCATTACGTAAAGGGAGACTATCCATCAGCCGAAGAGCATCTCCGAGAGTCTTTCGAACTGGATCGAGACTATCCTGAAGCGCGATTGTATGAAGGACTCTTGCACTTCCAGCAGCGGCGTTACGACGCAGTGATACAGTGTCTCTCGCCATCTGCCTCACCATTGGATATCGGTCTGCTTGCGGCAGGACATGCCCAGGAAGGCAGCTTATCGCGAGCCCAAGAATGTATGGAGAGACTGCATCAACTCGCGGAACGGCAATACGTCACTCCGCTGGCAGAAGGTTTCGCTGCAGTCGGGATGGGAGATTTCGATCTCGCGCTCCAGCGCCTCGATGAAGCGATCGATCACAAAACCAACTTCGTGAATCTGCTGGCGGTCGAGCCGTTCTTTCATCCTTTGCACGCTAACCGCAGGTTTGCCAAGCTCCTGAAAAAGCTCAACTTGTCGCACTGACCGTTGCCGCAAGCAGTCCCGTAAGTTTCGAAGCGCTTACGTACGGCTTACGAGGCATTACTCCCCCCACTTCCGCGTTCGAGGCACCATTGCCTCATGAAACGACGCACTCGAACAACCTGCTTGGCCTTCACCCTGGGGATGCTGGCGCTGCTGGCGCGAGGTCAGAATCCCGCACCTTTGTCCCCCCCGCCCACGGTTGAAAAGGCGGCGGGACAACAGTCAAACCTCTCTGAATTGACTCTCGAACAGGCGGTTGAACAAGCTGTTGCGAACAACAGCAGTCTGAAGACCGCCAGACTCGATACCCTCCGGGCCGCCGACGATCTGGCTGCGAATAAGACAAGACGTTTTGCGAATACGCAGGTCACTGCGCTCGGCGCGCAACTGGTTACAAAACCATCGGTTACTTACGCGGCGGGCTCGCTTGGGGTATACAGCGCGACCGGGCCTATCCCGGCGACGAACCAGAAAGTCGAGATCCCGCGAAAACCCGTAGGCATAGTGAATGTCTCGGTTGCCCAGCCGCTTTCGACGCAGTACCAGCTCCATTTGCAATTGAAAGCTCTTGAGCTGGGGCTGGAAGGTACGCGCCAGGACCAGGTGAAAACGCGTCTGGAGGTGGTCGACCAGGTTCGACGTGCGTACTACGCGGTTGTCGAGGCACAGAGCGCTTTGGATAGCCTTCAGGCGTCACTCCCTTACTACCGGGAGTCGCATCGTCTGGCATTCGTGAACCTCGGGAGAGAGACGATTCTCGAATCGGATTTGCTGAACGCCGATGCGCAGCTTTTGAAGTTACAGAATGCCATCAGCGATGCGAGCGACAGGGTCGCGTCGGCGAGCGAAAGATTGAACGATCTGATGGGCCGGGACGTACACACGCAGTTTCGGGTTGCGGCGATCGGCGATGCAGATACCGATCTCGCCACACCCGAAGCCATGGAAGCTCGCGCTCTCCAAAACCGGCCGGATCTGAAGAAGGCGAAACTTCAGGTGCAGCAAGCCAATTACGACGCGCGGGCGAAGAAGGCGGAATATATCCCAGACGTGAGTCTGGCGTTCAGTTACTACACAACGGCGAACTTCGAGAATGTTTTTCCAAGCAACGTCGGGACGGTGGGTGTGTCGGTCCGGTGGGAACCGTGGGACTGGGGACGCAGGCACCAGGAATACGAGGAAAAGCGAGCGAAGGAAGAACAGGCCAAGGTTGGCGTCGGCGCTACTGAACGCGCCGTTCTTCTGGAGGTGAGAAATGCGCGTCGGCAATTGGAGAACACCCGCCGGCAACTGACCCTCAGCGATGCAAACGAAAGTACGGCACGGCAGAAGCTCAAAGAGTTGCAGGAGAAGGTGAAGCGCGAAGCGGCATTAAGCCGGGATTTATATCAAGCACAGTCGGATCTGGCATCCGCGGACAGCCAGCAGCAACAGGCTCTCACTGCTTTCTGGAAGGCACGAGCCGATTTGAAAAAGGCGATAGGAGAAGAATGATGCGTATCTCAATTGGAATTCTAAGTTTTGCTGCATTTTCGGTTCTCGCCGGCTGCGCAAAGACGCAGAAGGCGGGGCCAGAGCCGGTTCCGGTTGTGGCGGAGATTGTGGCTACACAGCAGGTCCAACCCAGTTGGACTTACTCAGGCGAGATTCGTCCGGACACTGAGGTTCAACTGGCCTTCAAGGAACCCGGTTATATCGCCGCTCTGTATCGAGTGAAGGGCGTCGATGGTCGGATGCGTGATGTGCAGGTAGGCGACGAAATACCTGCCGGAGCCACATTGGCCCGACTCCGCAGTTCCGATTATGAAGCCTCGCTCAACTCCGCGGTCGGCCAGCAGCGCTCAGTGCAGGGTACGCTTGATGTTTCGCAAGCGGAACTCAACCGAGCAAAGGCCGACCAGGCAAAGGCGGATCTTGATTTTGAGCGTGCACAAGCGCTCTATGCCGCCAAAGCAATGACTCGCCCGGATTACGATGCGGCGGTGGATCAGCACACCTCCGCGACCGCCAGTGTGGAAGCCGCCGTGCGTCAGATCGAGGCGCGCCGCGGGCAGTTGAGCGCTGCGTCGGCGCAGGCTGTTTCCGCTCGGATCAATCTTGGCGATACGAGCTTGAACGCTCCCATGCCTGGAGTCATCGTCGAAAAGAGTGTGGAACCAGGCAGCCTGGTTGCTGCAGGGACAAGGGCATTCACGCTCGACGATACGCGCGTCGTGAAGGTGAACTTCGGAGCTCCCGACAGCATGCTGGCACACCTCAAGCTAGGAGCACCGGTGCCCGTGCAACTTGATGCATTGCAGGGGCGGACCTTCACAGGGCAAATTACGGGAATCTCCGCCTCCGCCAACCGTGAGTCCCGGGTCTTCAACATCGAGGTTACTCTTCCGAACCGGGATCGCTTGTTCAAGGTGGGCATGATCGCACGCATCCGTATAGAGCAAGCGAATACGCAAACTGTGCCTGTAGTACCACTGACTGCTTTGATGACCACGGAATCCGGTTCGAATAACTATTCGGTCTTCACTGTAACGGAGCGCGATGGCAAACAGTTTGCGCAATTGAAGAGTGTGAGGATTGGTGAAACCTTCGGCAAGTCGGTCGTCATCGACGAAGGCCTTACGCCTGGCGAACGAATCGTCGTCAACCGTACTAACCAGCTAAGCAACGGAAGCCTGATCCGGATGGTCAACTAGGAGACGCAGCAATGGCACACGAACACAATGAGCAGTCCACGGACAAGAAACAGAATCTCGCCCGCTTCTTCCTCGAACAACGACACATCGCCTGGGTCTCGCTCGCAGTTGCGCTCCTCTGGGGAGTCTACGGGCTATTGAAGATGCCTCAACGGAAAGACCCGGACATTCCGGTACGTCAAGCGATGATTATCGTGCCATGGCAGGGAACGTCGTCCGAACAGGTCGAGCAACTGGTGACCAGGAAGATAGAGCAGGCTATTGCTCTGAATCAATGGGTGACGGAGATCAAGAGCGCCTCCAGAACCGGCTCGGCGATGGTTCAATTCGAGCTGGCAGAAAAGGGAAAGTACGACAGGGACAAAGAACTGGACGACGTCAAGATCAGGCTGGACGCTATCCACGATCTCCCCCAGGGAACGGGGCCCATTCTGTACATCAAGGACTTCGGGGATACGTCCGCATTGATGCTTACAGTAGCGAGTCCGCCGGCCGATCCAGTCCAGGTCGCCTGGATAAGCAAACTAGTTGAGACACAGGTGCGGCAGGTTCGGACTGGTTTGGATACGCATACTCAGCCGCGGCGTTCCATTGTTGTGGTTTTTCCGAAGTCTATCGACAGCGACGAAGTCGAGCGCAAGTTGTCTTGGGTGACCCGAGACATGGCAACCGAACATCTATGTTCCGATGTGCGAGTGTTTTCGGGAGCGGGGTTCACAGGGGTGGACCTGGCGACGAACCTCAGCACTTCTGATCTGCAGTCGGCCTTGAGAAAGTTCGCAAATCAGAACCTGCAAACCGACGAACTTCATCCCGATGCATGGAAACCTGCGATCATCGACGAACCGGCAAACACCACGGCAGCGCTTCAGGCCGTGGCCGGTGACAAGTACACTTATCGCGACCTGGACGACTTTACCGATACCCTTCAGCGAAGCCTCAAAACGCTGTCGATCGTGGCGAAGGCAGAACGTTCCGGGGTACTGGACGAGAACGTATTTCTGAATTTCTCGCAGCAGCGCCTGGCGCAATACAAGCTAAGGCCGGCGGATCTTTCCAATATCCTCGCGGCCCGGAATCTACCGGAGAGCGGCCAAACGCTCAATGCACGCGGACGCACGGTCAGCGTCAACACCACAGGCGAGTTCAAGAGCATCGACGATCTGCGGAATGTAGTGCTAGGCACGTCACCGAACGGAACGCCGCTTTACTTGCGGGATCTTGTGGACATCGACAGGGGATACGAGAATCCGCCTTCGTTCCTGAACCGGTACACGCGCCGCGACGAAAACGGCAGATGGATCACGACACGCGCGATTACGCTCTCGGTCCAGATGAAGAAGGGAGAACAGATCGGATCTTTTGGAAAACAGGTTGACGCCAATTTGGCGAGCGTCAGAAAAACATTGCCCGCCGATCTGGTCCTGGCCAGGACCTCGGACCAGCCCCTGCAGGTACATGACAGCATTGAGCTCTTCAGCCACAGCTTGATCGAGGCGCTGGTGCTGGTGGTAGTTGTGGCTTTGATTGGCTTCTGGAGCTGGCGGACGGCCATTCTGATTGCGGCGTCCATGCCGATTACGCTCGCGATTACGTTTGGGGTCATCAACACGCTCGGGATCGACTTGCAACAGGTCTCTATCGCTTCGCTGATCATCGCGCTCGGGCTATTGGTCGATGTACCGGTGGTGTCCGGCGACGCAATTGTGCGCGAACTGGGTGCCGGCCAGCCACGGTCCGTCGCCGCGTGGCTGGGACCGACAAAGCTATTCAAGACGATGGCGTTTGCAACCCTTACGAATATCGTCTCTTATCTTCCATTTCTGCTGTTGCCCGGAGATACGGGGAAATTCCTGTACAGTCTGCCTATTGTCATTAGTTGTTCTTTGCTGGCGGCCCTGCTCGTCTCGATGACCTTTGTGCCGCTCATCAGCTCTTTTCTCTTGCAAAGCCAGATCGAAACTCCAATTGAGGAGAGGCGGCAGCGTGGGTTCACTGGCTGGTATTTCCGAACCGCGAAGAAGGCCATTGAACACAGAAAAGTCTGCCTGGCAGCATCGCTTGTCCTGTTGATATCGGGCGGTGTCGTCTTTTCCAAGCTGAAACCGCAGTTCTTTCCAAAGGATCTTCAATACTTTTCTTACATCGATGTGTGGCTGCCTGAAGACACTCCGGCGAGCGCGACCAGCGCCGCCGCTCAGCAGGTGGAATCCATCACCCGCCGAGTAGCGGAAGAGTATGGCAGGAGCCATCCAGAGCACGGACATCCGAAGGATGTCTTGCAATCGATAACCACGTTTGTGGGCGGCGGCGGTCCGCGCTTCTGGAGCAGCGCCACACCTGAGGACAGGCAAACCAATTATGCTCAGGTGATTCTGCGAACGAAAGACAATCATGATACGACACCTCTGCTTGCCCTTTTGCAGCCGGAACTGGACAGGCAAATTCCGGGAGCAATCATTGATACGAGGACTCTCGAAACGGGCAAGCCGGTTGGAATTCCGGTTCAGGTCAGAATTTCCGGCGAAGATCTACCACGTCTCAGAGCGGAAGCCGAGCAGCTGAAGCAAATCTTTCGCGACATCCCCATCTCCGCCAGAGTTCGAGACGATTGGGGCGAGCCGAGTGCGAGAGAAGTCATGCACGTCGATGCGGACCGGGCAAACCTGGCGCACGTCACCAACGCAGATGTTTCCGATTCCGTCAGCGCGGCTCTGCATGGCATCACCGCTGGAGTCTTGAGAGATGGCAACAAGCAGGTTCCGATTGTTGGACGCATGCAGATGGAGGAGCGGTCCCAGCTCTCCGATCTGCGTAGTCTATATGTCTTCTCGCGGCAAGACACACCTCCGGTGCCTCTCGATCAGGTGGCGACGACTACCCTGAGTCCGGTGACGCCCAAAATCCGGCGCTTCGATCAGTACCGCACCATTACCGTGCAGTGCTGGCCTGCGCAGGGGCATTTGCCTTCGGAGGTAATCGCGGCGGCTTTGCCGAATCTGGAGGCATTCCAGAAGCAGCTTCCCGACGGGTTTATCTTTCGCTTCGCCGGCGAGCAAAAAGAGCAGGTCAGCGGCTTTGCCGACCTCACTACCGTGCTGATCATTTGCATCAGCGCCATCTACCTGGCGCTCCTCGCACAATTCAGGCATGCGTTCAAACCCCTCATCGTCTTTGCCGCCATTCCTTACGGCGTCGTCGGTGCCATCTTTTCACTCGCCATTATGGGCCAGCCCTTTGGATTCATGGCGTTCCTTGGGATCATCAGTCTCATCGGTGTAATTGTGAGCCACATCATTGTGCTGTTTGAATTTATCGAAGAGCGACGAGAAGAGGGCGAGGAATTGGAGTTGGCGCTGATCGATGCCGGCATCCTTCGTTTGCGGCCAGTGATGATCACGGTTGCGGCCACAGTGATTGCGCTGTTTCCGTTGGCTGCACACGGCGGCCCGCTTTGGGAGCCTCTTTGCTATGCGCAGATTGGGGGACTGACGATCGCCACTTTCGTGACGCTTGGGCTCGTTCCCGTCCTCTACTCCTTCGTTGTGCTGGATCTGAAACTGATCCGTTGGGAACAAGCGGAGCACACGGCTTCGGCGGCTTCAGAGAAACCGGCAGAGATGCCTGCAATATCGGGGGTGCATGCGTGACCGATATGAACTTTGGCCACATCATCCAATACGCAACATTATTGTCGCTTCTGATGGGAGGTCTCGGTGTGGTTGTCGCGGTCCTAAATCACCGTGTGCAGGTGAAGACGCAGATCTTCCTGGCAATGTCTGCCCAGTATGACGAACTGTTGAAGAACTCTTCGGCGGCATTCTGGCTGAGTGTGCCAGATGGCACGGAGCTTCCTGAGCGGACGGACGATTTAACCATCTCGATGTTACGGTTCTGCACTCTGGTTTCATTAACCTATCTTCTATTTTGCGAACGCCGCATACCAAAACGAATGTGGGAGTTGATGCTCCGTTCCGCTGAGCGGAGATTCCGCAGTCCCTTATTTGTGCGTGAATGGGAGCATCTGAGAACTGAATTTGAATCATTTCCGGAGTTCATATCCCTCGTTACCGCTGTGCATCGTATACCGCACCCAATTCCCTTTGTGTTAGGTAACTCAGAACTGGAAGATTCAGCCCATTGTCACATTTGCAAATGACTGGATACTGCTGGCGCCTCGCTGCGTGACGGCGAAATTTCAGAGTTCTGAATGAAGATTGCTCGCCCAATGCGTGCCTGCAATAGATGGAAGGAGATATTTTGAAAATCACAAAACGGCTGATATTGCCACTAGCCTTGTTGTTCATGGTCGCTTATGCCTATGGACAGGACGTTCACTACAACTATGACCGAGGCGCGAACTTTCAATCCTATCGGACCTACCAATGGGTCGACGTCCAGAGGGGGCCGGGCGGTCCGCCAAAGGCCGACGCCCCGGCCGGCCTGCCAGATATGCCGGCCAGCCTGCCAAATTTGCCGGTCGGCCCACCACCTATGAGCGCCAGCAATGTCCCAGATGATCAGTTGCTCGATCAGGATATTAAACGGGCAATTGATGCACAGCTCGCACAGAAGGGTCTCACCAAAGTCGATAAGGGTGGGGACATTCTGGTGGGCTATCAGGCTCACATCCGTGAGGAAAAGAGCATAAATCTGTGGGGCTCGGGAGCCAATGGCTGGTGGGGCGGAGGTCCATACTCGGGGGGCGGCCTGAGCTCGGTCCAGGGCCAAACTTCTACTATTCCCATTGGGACGCTGATAGTGGGCCTGTATGACCCCGCAAGAAAGCAGTTGATCTGGCGCGGAGATGCTAGCAACACCGTCAACCTCAAGAAAGATCCTTATAAAAACTACGGGAACCTGCAAAAGGCGATGGTCAAGCTTTTCAAGAACTATCCGCCTGAGCCCGGTAAATAGCTGCGAGGCGTGAAAGAAACAACTTCGCGCTACGCCAACTGGACCCGTCCGCCGAGACAGCCGGCGGTCCCGCTCAACGAGGAGGAGCAATGGACTCACATTTTTGGGATATTTATCGAGATGTTCGATCCCTCGTCCAAAAGCCAGACGAGGCAGTCTACATCCTTTACACATCGATTGGAGCGATTACTGTTCGCAAATTCGTCTACCGAGACGAAGCAGGTTATGTCTTTTTGCAGGTTATCGACGAGAGCGGTAGGGATCGTATCGTAGGCTTTTCGGAACAGCAGCTTTCCACATTTGCATTTGAGGTCCGGACCAAGCCAGCCGACAAGAGCGGCGAGATTAGATTCAACCACGATCTAGCTGAGAATCTCTCTTGAGCTTAGAGCAAGAGCTCATCGTCCGACGAGGACGCGATCTTGCCTTTTGATGAGCCCTTGCTATCCGCACAGAAAGGAGGACACCGATCGTCATGCTGACATCCTCGGAATTGAAGAAGCTTCCAATCTTTTCCTGCTTGAACGATGCGAACCTTATGTGGCTCTCGCAGCAGGCTGCCGATCTTCATCTGGAACCGGGTGAGTATCTCATTCACGAAGGGGAGCCAACCCCTTTTTTTGTAGTGATGGACGGAACCACGGAAGTGCTCAAAGATGTGATGGGGCGTCGAACTGAAGTCTCAGAGCACAAGCCGGGCGATTTCTTTGGCGAATTGGCCATTCTCATGGCAACGGCGGCTCCCGCCTCCGTCCGCGCGAAGACAGCTTGCCATTTGGCACGGCTCGATCCGCAACACCTCCAGGAATTGATTCGACACTCGCCCGAGTTCAGCGCGGTGATATTACAGACCCTTAACGAGCGGGTACAAGTCGTGCAGAAGTACATGCTGAGTCTTCCCTCCACCCGCGTACAAATAGTCGGATCGAAATTTGATGGCGACTGCCGGGAGATTCGCAGCTTCTTGAGCATGAATAGAATCCCTTATGAGTGGGTCGACCGCGATCGAAGCGCACAACTGGCTCCGACTGACCAGGCTTGCGAGGTTTCTGGCCTATCCGTCGTCGTGGATGGTTCGCTCTGCGTCAGCCATCCTCCTACGGTTCGTAAGGTAGCTGAAGCGCTCGGATTCCAAACGGCTCCCCATCGCCAAAGCTATGACGTGGTGATTATTGGCGGCGGCCCAGCAGGACTGGCGGCTGCCGTCTACGGAGCCTCGGAAGGGCTCAGCATCTTGTTGGTCGAGCGCAAGGCTCCCGGCGGTCAGGCTGGCACATCTTCTCGAATCGAGAATTACCTCGGCTTCCCCAATGGCATCTCAGGAGATGACCTCAGTCAACGCGCGTTCCGGCAGGCGGTTAAGTTTGGAGCCGAAGTGGTTCTTACCCGAGAGGTCCAAGAGATCATTCCGCAACCCGATGGCGCATATACGATTGGGCTCGATGGTGGCGATAGGGTTGACACAAAGACCGTGATCCTGGCGACCGGAGTCGATTGGCGCAGACTCGAGGCGGACGGCGTCGATCGCTTCATCGGACGTGGAGTCTTGTATGGGGCTGCGCGTACTGAGGCACCAACTGTGGCAGGAAAGCGCGTCTTTATTATCGGCGGCGGCAACTCTGCCGGCCAGGCTGCCCTGTTCTTCGCAGATTACGCGAGTTCAGTGACCATGTTGGTCCGCGGCGAAGATCTGAAGCGCACCATGTCGCAATACTTGATCGATCAGATTGCGCTCGTGCCGGGCATTCGGGTGGAGACGGAAACTCAGGTGATCTCGGCGGACGGCACGGATTACTTGAAAGCAATCGAAACCCGAAAAGCAGGGGAGCCTGTCATTCGCCGGTCTGCAGATGCACTGTTTGTCATGATCGGCGCCGATGCAGTAAGCCATTGGTTGCCGCCTCAACTCCAACGCGAAAACGGCTATGTCCGCACGGGGCGCGAGGTGAGCGACCGGCCAGGTTGGGCGGCAGATCGTGCTCCATTTCTGCTGGAAACAAATCTTCCGGGCTTCTTCTGTGTAGGCGACGTTCGCTACAACTCGATCAAGCGCGTTTCCAGCAGCGTAGGAGAAGGCAGCATGGCCGTTGCTTTCGTGCATCAATATCTCTCGTTAATGGCCTGACCGTTTCCAGAGTGATTGCGGGCGCGTTTCAACCGTCACTCATGGCTGTTCGACTCAGGCAGTCAAGTAACGGAACTAGCCTCTAAGCCGATGATCGATAAGTGACTCACCTAATTCTCCTTATTCGCAACTTCCCATAATGATCCCAATTCGATTATTCGAGCGGCAGGACGCATTTTGAATATCCCCAGCGGTTGGGGGTTCGCTGGGTTAATAGCGAGTCCATCAAGTTCATAGCTATAGCTCTGACTATCCATCTCGCATGCGATCTCCTTCTGCGAACGGATGCGCCTTCTCGGCGAGTGGTAAATCGCCGATGCACTCATTGAGTGCGCGTGCGTCTTCTCGCCAGCTAAAGCGCAACTCTTTTTGCTCGGCCTCAGAGGCGGCTGGATCACTTCCGAGAAGCCGACTTGCCAGGACTAATGGGCATCCCGTTCCAGAACGGGACGATGAAGTCAGCAAACATCTCGCAACACTTGAAATTGCTACACCCGGGAACAACGAAGGGTAGCCGCGTGATTTTATCATGCAGCTACCCAAACGGTTATGCGTTCCAGCCGCCGTCTACAGTCAGGTTCTCGCCGTTGATGAACGCTGACTCGGGTTGAGCGAGGAATGCGACCGCGGAAGCAATCTCCTCGGCTCGGCCGAACCGACCAACACTGGTTAGCTTCTTCATGGCCTCCGCGACAGAGCCGTCGTCTGCAGGGCTCAGTTCAGTGTCAATGAAGCCAGGCTGCACGGCATTAACCGTAACCCCAGTGGCACCCAACTCTCGCGAGAGTCCGCGTGTGAACCCGTGGACCGCAAACTTGGTCGCGACATACATCGTCACGCCGGAAACATGTGCGTGCTCTCCGTGGATGGAACCGATGTTGATAATCCGCCCCCATTTCTGCGGAATCATCCGACGCGCAGCGTCCTTCGACAACGCGATGACAGACCGAACGTTGAGGTTGAAATGCTTGTCATAGGAGTCTTCCGCACCCTCCATGAACGGCCCGAAGACCACCGATCCTGCATTGTTTACGAGGATGTCGAGACGCCCACCGAAGGAGCCACCAAAAGCCTGGTCGATGGACGCGATCAGCTTGTTTGTGCCCTCAATGGTGCTGAGATCAGCGCCCACGGCCTCTGCTTTTCCGCCCGCATCGCGGATTTCCTTGACGACCTTTTCTGCACGCGCCGGACTTGCCGCATAGTTGACAATGACGGAAGCGCCCTCGGCGGCCAAACGGATAGCGATGGCAGCTCCGATTCCGCGCGACGATCCTGTGACGAGTGCAAGTTTGTTCTCCAATGGTTTAGACATGTTCAATCTCCTATCTGGATAAGCGAGCACTCGAAAAAGACCGTTCATCGTTCTGACTACAACGAGATGTCTGTCGGATCGCACGAGACCGGCCTAATGCTGTTCGGTTACTCGATAAGATCGAAAGCCGTCCATTGCGATTCATCGCATCTTTCAATCGGACCGATAGCGCAATACGATCACCATGCGGAGCAGTGACTCGGGCGCACGCTTTTGTAGTTGAGTGAATGATATTCCGATAAATCAAGAGTGCCGAGGGATCTGGAGGCGCCCCAAGTCGCTCGCTTAAGGCGTGCTTCCTAGTTGCGAATCGGATCAGTGCTGAAAAACGCGTTTCTCGCAAGAGAACTCTTACAAGAGTTTTAGCAAGGCTCGGTATTTTCGGGTTCGATATCTCTTCCGTTTAGCCTTCTTTTTGCATTTGTCCGAACAGTAGGCGTTGGGAGTGTTGCTGTCCCTGGCAGCTTTGAGGCGGTCGTCTGGGATAGGACCGCGACAACAGGGGCAAGTACCTGGAGGGATGGTCGGCGGCTCGGGGATCCGGCGGACGATCTTCTGGGACTGATCGGCGTGACCGATATGGAAGCGGAGGCAGTCATAGCACTGATAGGCGAGGATGAGCTCTCCGGTCTTGTAGCTGGCCTTCTCGGCAGCGATCTCAGCATGTGTGATGGTTCTGTAGCGGCGTTTGCCGTGGCAACGGCGCTGGGAGGCTGGGTTGATCCAGGTTGGGTGGATGGGCAGGGTGTTGTTCTCCTTAGGGAGGAGAGTGTGTCACCCTAGCCTGGTTTCTCCAAAGGCCTCACCAAGCCGTCTTTTGAACGGGTGGGCAGGAGGGAGGCGCGGGCCAGGAAGAGCGTCTTTCTACAACACCTACGAGCAAAAGAACCCAGACTATAGAGAGAACCCCATCCCATAACCAAGCCCAGCAGCCCAGACTGAGAGCCAGATCCCTCCAGGGTGTCGCCTAAGTCCCACAAAAATACTTCAGCCAACACTCCTACGGCAGTAGATCAACCAACTCGGCAGGCATCCCAAGCCTCCCAGGAAGCCAGGCACGGACCTACGAGCCCCAGAACCTCAGGGCTGACCCTGTATCTC